>NZ_JAAHFV010000134.1:0-15560 GCF_010672755.1 Moorena sp. SIO1F2 | reverse complement strand
ATCCCATCAACGACGAGCCAAGAGCCTATTTCGTTTGGGATTTGATTATCTGCGCTCAATTTTCACCAATCTTGACCACCAGTTCCCAGCTTTTCTTAACTCTCTCCATTTTTTGTCCTGTACTTAGCTTACTGACAACTTTACCTTCTGTTTCCTCAGCTAGCTCCGAATAATTTTCTTGAAGATATTCAGCTAATGTAGCAATTGTTGGCGCGTCAAACAGGGCAACTGGGTGCATAATTTTGTTCAGTTCGTCTTGTAGCTTGTTCACCAGGGCCATTGCCACGATCGAATTCCCCCCCAGTTCAAAGAAGTTATCTTCAATACCGACCGTTGGAATTCCGAGCACATCCTGCCAAATCGAAGCCAGTTGATGTTCTAATTTGTTGCGGGGGGCAATCTTTTCCTTACTCGATCGGGCATTTTGATCACCCAACTGTTTCAGAATTTGGGTAAATTCTCCGGCTTCAAAACCCTTACTCAGTTGTAAGCGTTGGATTTTCCCGATCGCGGTTTTCGGAATCACCTCCCGAGCAACGGGAATCAAGTAATCTGGATTGACCCCGATTTTGGAAATCACCTGCTTTCGAATCGTCTGCAACAGCGGCAGTATTTCTTCATCTTTTTGAGTCGTCAAATGGAAGAAAATCCCTAGTTTTTCTGTTGAGCCACCTCCATCTCGAACCGCACAAGCTGCGGTATAGGAAACTTCGACCCCTTCTACTTCTTCGACTACAGTTTCAATTTCCTGACTGTAGTAATTTGCGCCATTGATAATAATGGTCTCTTTGGCTCGACCGGTCAACACCAAGTGTCCGTTGGTGATGAAACCTAAATCTCCAGTATCAAACCAACCATTTTCTATAAAAGATGCCTGATTCGCTTCAGGATTTTTATCGTAACCTGGAGAAACTGCATCTCCAGATACTTGCAAGTGACCTATAGTATCTTCGGGCAAAATCGAATTTTCTTCATCGACAATCCGAATCGTTACTCCTGGGATAACTGGCCCTAGATCTGCGAAAATGCTGCTGTTGGGATGTTCTGCCCCGACTCGTTTAATGGTTCCTTTTAAAGAGTCTTTATCTACCCGATGGAACTTTAAAGGAGCCTCTGGTGTGGGCTGATAATAGGTTATCCCCGAACCCAACTCTGCCATCCCAAACGCGGGGCGAATCGCAGTTTTACTCAAACCATAGGCGGCCATCTTCTCCATAAATTCCTCTACGGCTTGGGAAGAAACAGCTTCCCCTGCTGTGAGTAAAAATTGCACGCAAGACAAATCCCAGGTTTGATTTGGTTGTCGTTCCAGCAAGTCATTAACCAGAGAATAGGCAAAGTTAGGAGCCCAGCTATAGTTGACTCTGTATTTATCAATTAAATCCAACCAGTTGAGAGGGCGACCTAAAATATATTCCTTTGCTGCGTAAACTTGTTTGCAGCCCAATTCGATACAACGGATATGCCAGTCGCAGATGCTGCCGATGTGGTCAAAAGGCAGCCAATTGAGGATTACATCTTCTGGTTGATGGTGATTGAGAATATTGGCTCCCCTGGAGCGAGAGATGAGATTGCGGTGGGTCATTCTCACGCATTTGGGGATGCCCGTACTGCCAGAGGTGAGATTAAAAAATGCCGTTTCCTCTGGCTGACTGGGGTAATAGGATTTATCTGGGGCGTTGTGCCTTAAGGTTTCAATGCAGCTTACTTTTTGCTCAGAGCCTGATAAAAAGGACTGGATTTTTTCTGGCAGCTCTTTGTTAGTAATGAGGAAAGGTTTGTCTAAAAATTTCCAAATCTGACGCAGCTTCTTAGCGATCGGGTTAGATTCTACGTAGGTAATAGGTGCTTCCATAATTGTCGGCACAAACCCCCCGAGAATACATCCCCAGAAAGCCGGTATGATGTCCCAACTTTTTTCTAATTGTAAAATTACTTTGTCTTGAGGGGTTAATCCTTGCTTTCTTAAACCCGCTAGGATTTTCTGAGCTTCTTCTAATAATTCTGCATATGATTGGACTATTTCGGAGCCATCTCCCTGGAGATATATAATGCTTTCTCCGACGATTTGCTCTGCTGATCTTTCTAAAACTTGGGGTAGGGTAGTAGGAGCATCCGGGTCAGATGGTAATGGCCCCCCATCTGTTAGAGCCTGGGGCTTCGATTGCTCTTCTAGTTTCTGGGCTAACTGCTCATCTATAGCCGGAATAGTTGTTAAAGCTTGCTGATTCACGTCTGAAGAGTCTTTTTTTTGATTAGTTAACATCTTGTTCTTCTTTGAATTGATTTGTCTTTACAACGCTGATATCCCACTTTCTGAGATTATTGCGGTTTCTTTGTTTCCAAAGCTGGCGTTGCTTAATAAGAGAAGGATTTTAGGAGTTTTGTGGAACCGAAATCTTGGTGGAATGGACATCAAGCCCATTATCAATATTTCCGGGGCGGCAGGATGGCCACCCTACTCCTATTGATTCCTTGATTCAGCAACCCCAAAAGAACACTCTAATCAGGCATTTGATGATCGATAAGTATTCGATATCTCTAACAAAATGGTATTGCTCCTGTTCAGTTTAATTGCTCCCACCTAATCGTTTACCAAATCTACCACACTTTAGGTACTACTGTAGGTTTTGACAGTGTAGTATTTGCGAGTGCTAGGATAACACTTTTTTGTGCATTTGTGAAAAGCCAGTTGATCTGCCGATTTGGGAAAGCTCCCGCCTCCTGTTCATGTATTTCGCCAAGTACAATATATATACCAAACTCAATAGGCATTTTGTCAAGTACAATATATACAAAAGAAATTCCATGGGGTTAATCTGGATATTCAAGATGTTTGGTCTAATACATACCCAATACCTAAAAGCAGAAGAAGAGCTGCCTGTATAGGATACTACAAATTCTTTAACTCCACCCCATGACAACTCTGTCTATATTTTGTGTTTCCTTTTGGTAAAGCCCTTTCAACTTTACATTAATTTTGGTTTTGCTAAGGATATCAGAGTCAACCCATTTCAATTTGTATCAAAAGTTACATATAGCGGTTTTATTTGAGTTGTAAACATAGTCCCAAAGGCCAAGAGGCAATAGGCAACAGTAGGAATAATATCAGCTAATGACACCGCAACTTGTGGGGATATGGGGAGATTGGCAGATAGGGTATCAGAATTCAGCATTTACGAACTCACCACTCTCAAACTCAGCACTTCCAAGCCGTCACAATAGTGATCGGATTGAGAGGATTAAACCGAGTTAGTTTGCCCACAGGTACCGACTTCGATAACTGCACCTGTAACCATTGATAATTCCAAGGATCCCCCCTAACCCCCCTTAATAAGGGGGGGAAAGAATCCCCCCTCCTTAATAAGGGGGCGAAGGAATTTGCTCTAATCCCGCGCTCGGAAGGAGGGAAACGTTTAGATTCAAACCAACTATAGGCTGTATTAATATGCTCAACTGTTGCTAACGCTAACACTAAAATACCATTGAGGTCTAAGCGAGTATCACAGTAATCCAAAATTGAGTGCAAATTACCACCACTACCGCCAATAAAAACCCGATTTGGTGTTGGTAAATTCTTCAAAACATCCGGTGCTGAACCATGAATTGAGGTAACATTAGTAACGCCCAAACGTTGACAATTTTGCTCAATCAAAGTACTCCCCATTGCTGTTTTTTCAATAGCATACACCTGAGAGGTGTTCGATAAACGAGCAATTTCAATGGAAACTGAACCTGTGCCTGCACCAATATCCCAAACTGTTTGCCCTGGTTTGAGGGCTAACTCTCCTAGTAACAGCAGCCTGATTTCTCGCTTGGTCATTAAACCAGGGCGATCGCTAAAACTAGTAAATGTCTGATCTGGTAATCCTAGTATCGGTAACGACTCTGGATCCAGGGATTGGTCAACGGAATCAGGGTGACGTAGTAATACCACCACATTCAGGGGCGCAAAGGTCTGGTTCAATACTGCTTCTACACCAAGACATTGCACCCGTTCATCCATACCTCCCAAATTTTCACATACCCAGAACTGGTAGCAACTGGGTAAATCTAGCGCTAGCAATAATTTAGCGATCGCTTCAGGTGTATTGGTGCCATCCGTCAACACCGCAATCTTGTCAACTCCCTGCTTCAAGGCTGGGATTAGTTGTTCCATAGAACGGCCATGAGCACTGATTACCTTAGCATCTTGCCAAGCCACCTTAATCCGACTGAAGGCCAGCTGAATCGCACTGACATGGGGATGAAACCTGAGGCTTGAGGGGGGAAGTTGGCTTAGGAGCAATCGTCCTAAGCCAAAAAACAATGGATCACCACTGACCAACACTACGATTAGGGTATCGTGATCCGCACCATCGAGCTGCTTACGAATTAATTCAATAGCGTCAGTAAAATTCCCCAATACCACTTGTGACCCTTGGTGGTTGGGAAAATAACCTAAATGGCGCTGACTTCCAACCAATAGCGTCGCTCGTTCTACGAGCTGCTTGACTTGATCAGTTAAGCTAGCTGCTCCGTCTAAACCAATGCCCACTACGTTGATCGAGGTCATGGTTTTGCTGCTATTGCAAAGGGAACAGGGAACAGGGAACAGGGAACAGGGAGTAGGGAACAGGGAACAGGGAGTAGGGAACAAAAATTATCACAATTCATTTAGGATTGCTATATCTGATCTTTAATCTGTTTTCAGAATAATAGGAATTAAGCTGGGAGTGTATTATAGCAACTGGCAAGACACCAAGGACAGAAAGAATACACAAAAGGGAGTTAATCGAAATTTACTCATCTCTTTTTTAGTTACCTTCGGGTCTTGTGGGCTTTTGGGATGTTTCATATCATGTTGAGATAAACAGTTATAAAAAAACATAGCTTCCTTCTGGTAGGTTATCTCCCTCCTCATCCCCTGTTCCCTGTTCCCTGTTCCCTGTTCCCTATTATTGAGTATTTATAACTGTTCAACCGAACATGATATTATTACTCACTCTCCCAAGCTAATACCATCAATCCATTCAAAATAGCTGCAGCCACTGGAGACCCTCCTTTAGCTCCTTCAACTCGAATCTGAGGGATGGATATCTTGGCCAAAGCAGCTTTCGACTCCAGCACTGAAACAAACCCAACGGTTGCGCCAATGACCAAAGCTGGTTTGACCTGAGAGTGGGACAACTGCTCACATAAAGCCAACAATGCCGTAGGGGCATTACCAATCACAAAAATAGCCCCTGGAAATTGCTCGAAACATCGGAGTAAACCAGTTTCCGTGCGCGTCTTTCCTGGCAGAGCGACTGGTGCCTGGTCTACTGCTACGATCAGGGGATTACCAAAGGTTTTTGCCACCATACTAGCTATCCCCTGTTTGACCATTCCTACATCTGTAACAATTGGTGTTCCCTGGCTCAGTGCAGAGATACCAGATGCGATCGCATTTTCACTAAACCGAAGCAGTTGGGTAAATTCAAAATCCGCCGTACTATGGATTACCCTCCGCACAATCCCATACTCAGCTGGATTAAACTGATGCTCCCCAATCTGTTGGTCAATAATGGCAAAACTTTGCTCCATAATCGGATGCATCGACAATGCTTTCATCTAAATCCCCACCCCATACTCTGCTCCAACTCAAACACTAAGCACGCGAAAGCACTCAAAACTCCAAAACTGGCCATTCTGGTTCCCGCAAGAAGCGCATCATATCGTCAAACTTCCTTAATTGAGCCTGCCGAATCGATAGTACACTCCCTTCTACTTCTAAGGCTTGGCCACTTAACTCGAATAGGATATTGCTAATGCGATCGCTATCCAACTCCTGGGGGATATCTCCGAAATATCCTAGAGTGATGTGAGCCGTAAAATGGTATTGCTGTTCAATACCTAGAGCCATTAAATCAGAATTTTGATAAATACACCGACGAAGCTGGGAAATGCGATTGTATGCCTGTTCATCCTGGGGTGCTAGACATACACCAATCGCCCTGGGCATCACCATTAAGCCCAATAGCTGCCAGCTAATAGGATTACCACCATTTGCTAAAGAGGTTTCCTGGCTGATACTGACAGACTTGTCAAAACTTGCCTGTATCGACTTAAGCAGTTGAGTTTCAAACTGTGGATTTTCAGCCGTGGCATCTCGGTAGGCATTTTCCCAAATCAAGTCAGCCAAGGTTAAATGAAAACTATCCGGGGGTATCGGTACCATTAAACCCGGGTCTAGTTGCTGGAGAAGCTCTTTTTGGAGCTGCTGCATGTTATCATAGAATGTTGAGTTATTAGTCTCTTCCTCCCAAGGTGGTGTGATTACAGTGTAACCAGGAAAAGGGGCAGGCTCTCTGCTGCCATTAGGGAGACGTTTAAACTTGGGTGACTCTTGGATATTGAGTAACTGCGATTGATAGGTTGCGGTTAGGGTAAGCCGTGTGACCCGATTTAGATAAGTTTGATATGTATCGTCCAATTTTGCCCCCTTACGTGTTCTGATATGGGAATTTACCTCTATTGGGGAAAGGATGACTTTGCCATGGCCCAAGCCCTGGACAAGCTCCGTCAATCCCTAGTTGACCCCAACTGGGCTAGTTTTAACTATGACAAAATTTCCCCAGACCAACCAGATGCCGTAATTCAAGCCTTGAATCAAGTCATGACTCCTCCGTTTGGCATGGGTGGACGTCTAGTGTGGTTAGTCGATACAACCGTTTGCCAGCAATGTTCGGACAATTTACTGGCAGAATTAGAGCGTACTATACCAGTCATTCCTAAACACTCCGTTTTGTTACTAACTACCCCCCATCGACCAGATCCACGACTCAAGTCCACGAAGTTACTGCAACAGTACGCCGAGATTCGGGAGTTTGCTCTGATTCCCCCCTGGAAGACCCAGCAGCTAGTGCATCGGGTCAAGTCGTACTCCGTTGAATTTGGAGTCAAACTAACCAATAGTGCAGCTGAACTCTTAGCCGAATCCGTTAGCAATGACACCCGACAGTTATTCAACGAACTGGAAAAATTACGACTCTACGCGCTGTATGACAGCCAACCCTTACAAGAAAGTACCGTTGCCACCCTGGTAGTGGCTAATACTCAAAATACCTTGCAACTGGCAGAGGCGATTCGAGCAGGGGATGGGGCAAAAGCCTTGGAGTTGTTAGCTGCCTTGATCAACCAGAATGAACCTCCTTTAAAGATTGTCGCTACCTTAATTACCCAGTTTCGTACCTGGTTGTGGGTGAAGTTGCTGGTGAGTGAGGGCGAAACCGATCCAAATGCGATCGCTAACACCGCCAATATCAATAACCCCAAACGAGTTTACTTCCTCAAACAAGACGTGGAGTTCCTTTCCCCCAAGCAACTCATCTCCACTCTGCGGGTGTTGCTGGAGTTAGACCTCAACCTCAAAACGGGAGCAGACCCCCTTTCAACATTACAAACTAAGGTGATACAACTTTGTGAAATCTTTAACAGTTCAAGAGTTTAGACCAGTCAGTGGCTTCACCCAGGCTAGCTTTAAGGTTGAAGGTTAAATTTTTTTTATACTCATGCTTGATATTTATCCTGTCTGCACTTCCCAATTCCCAGAAGCTCTTGCCTTATGAGGAACTTATCCCCCATAAATTAATTCACATTAAACTAGCCCTTAGTGGTTTTGGTTATTGTTTATTTTGCTTTTAATTGATCATCATGCTCACTGCTAACTCTCTAAAACTTAGCTTGACCCAACTTTTCTCCCAATCTCTACTTGTCGGAGGACTTACTGCTATTAGTTTGCTATCTGGATTTATCCCTGAGCTTTCTGAAGACTCTTATACCCTTGTTATTAGCACTTCAGCCTATGCTCAAGATGTCACCTCTGACATTAGTCCTAATGACGTCACTCAATATGCTGAAGTTCTATTACAAATAGAGCCTATTCGCGCATCTGCCTATGAAAAAATCACTACAATCCTAGGAGAGCCACCAGAAATTTTGTGCGATGACTCCGAGAGCATCAATAAGCTCCCCTCGACCGCCCAAGAGATTGCTAAAGATTACTGCCAACAGTCAGAGGTAATTGTCTCTAAGTATTTTCCCGAAGGAGGAAATAAACGCTTCAACGAAATTACTATTGAGATGCAAGATAATCAAACTTTACGGGAACAGATTCAAAGTGAATTAGTGCGTATTCAACAAGCAAAATTTGACGCTAGCTTTTAGCTAGATATAGCTCTAAGAATCAGCAACTTATTCCCTTGAAGCATAACTTCAACCATAACTTCAACCATAATTAAATGTTTTTGGTTAAAGCGTAAGGCTCTCAACGTTCCTCTTGGGCAAGCAGTAAGACGAGTTGTACACCTGGGAATTATCAATCAAGTTTACACCGATAATGGTATAGTTATCATAAAAAGAACCATAATAGCTAGCCACTAGCAATAGTAAAAAATAGACTAATCCAGCTTTCGGCAAAGCCGACGCTGCGCGAACAGGCTAGCCAGTGCAGGTCGCTGATCTCCCAAAAAACTAATGAGCAAATTTATCTATCCCTTGGGATGGCTTGCCGGAATGATAGTGGTTTTGGTTGGATGTTCTTCCAGTCCAGACCCTGACCCCACGGCAGCTATCCCCACAGTAGCCTCATCTGAAGTGAAGAGTCAGGAATTGAAGAATTACGCCAAAGCTGTTCTGGCGATCGATCAAAATCGTCAAGGTGTCTACGAGGATATTCAGGAATTAACCAAAGACAAGGACAAGATAGTTCCTGAAATTAACTGCACCCAAGTAAAAACCATAGCAGCTCTACGTCGAAATATCCGAGATCTGGCTGTAAACTACTGTAAGCGCTCGAAAACCATTGCTGAAAGTCATGACTTGACCATATCTCGATTTAATTCAATTACGGTTAGCGCTCAATCCGATCAGAAGTTACAACGGCGAATCCACAATGAACTAGTTCGCTTACAACAAAATTGATAATATGTCAAGCTTGTAGGGTGGGCAAAAGCGGTCAGCGGTCAGCGGTCAGCCGTGAGCTAAAGGCTCACGCTGCGCGAACAGCTTTGTGGCACAGGCTTCCAGCCTGTGACTTCACTGAGATTAAACCAATGCTTACCTGTTTTATTTCTTATTAAAAAGCTGATAGCTGATAGCTGATAGCTGATAGCTTACCTTTGCTCACCTTACTTTAATTGGTATTTTTTTTACACGCAAGCTTGTAGGGTGGGCAAAAACAGTTTGGTTCTTTTGAGTATTCACGATCAGATTACTTTGCCCACCCTACTTTAATTGGTATTTTAGTCTGAATTCAGCAATGGTCAATTTCCAATGCTCACCTTTACCAAACGCCTCAGAGCTAATCAGAATACTAAAGTCGGTTTTACCCTCTCCTTGACAGCGGAAGAACGTACCCGAACGCGCCACCGCTTTGAAACAGCGGATGGTGAAAATTTGTATTTGCGTTTGCCTAGGGGCAGTGTCTTGCAGGATGGGGATTTACTGGAAGCGGAAGATACAAAGGTGATGATCCGAATTGCTGCTAAACCAGAACCGGTACTCACTGTCACCTCCCAAAAACCGGTGAATTTGCTGCGAGCTGCTTATCATTTGGGTAATCGCCATGTGCCTTTAGAAGTAACGGCTAGCTATTTAAGATTATCTCCTGACCCGGTTTTGCAGGCCATGTTAGAGCAGTTGGGGGTAGAGGTACACCAGGAAGTGGTACCGTTTCAACCAGAAATCGGTGCCTATCGACATTGAGAACGTTTAAGAGAACTGTAAAAAAAAGGCACACCTAAGTGCGCCTCTTGATCAATCCTTCGGAACAGAAGCCCGATGGTTAGCCTCTTGCCACAGCTGATAGAGAAAAAACTCAACAGCATAGTTCATTGCTGTTACAAAAATTCCCTCTTCATCCTCTGGATCTGACGTTAGCCAGGTGCCTTGTAGGCTTACTTCAACATATTCCGCATCACAAATCGATAATGCGATCGCATCTGTTTTGTCTTGCCGCACAAACACCTCTAATTGCCTGAGGTGGGGCAAGTTAGCTGGTAGCAAAAATGAGGCAGTGCTGGGTTCGATATAGAAACTTGCACCCGCACGGAGCGAGACAAGGGTTCGTGTGGTTACCCATTCTTCTAGGGATTGAGCCAAACGCTCTAGATAAAAGCTATTTTCGGTATAAATCAGTTTCAGCATTACCTGTAACCTCCTCCTCTAACCGATTGATTTGCTGTTGACGCCAAAACTGTTCCGCAAAAGCAACAGCTGGATGCATGGGTGCTTTGGGCTGCCTGGGTAATTTCATTCCCGCTTGGTGGGGAGTGCGGTTGCCTTTAAGGCTATTACAACTCTCACATGCCGTAACGACGTTGTCCCAACTGTGTTTTCCGCCTTTTGACCGAGGAATGACATGGTCAAGGGTTAGCTTTTTGGTGCTGCCACAGTATTGGCACCGATGCTTGTCCCGTCTTAAGACCTCCCGCCGATTTACTGGAGGAACTCGCCAAGTTGGTTCGGTTTCGGTAAGTATCAAGCGGATATGGCTTGGTACCAAGATCACTACACTAGGGGAACGGACTTTGTAGCCCTTACCACCAAAGAAATCGATTGGTTCAGCTTTGCCGGTAACCAACAGAGCAATCGCTCGTTTGATATTGACTCGATTAATAGGTAAGTAGTTTTTGGAAAAAACCACTACCGATTGCTTTAACACCTCAGTTGTGCTTGTCACGGATTGACTCCTCATAAACCAAACCCCCGCTTCTGTTTGTCAGGAGCGGGGGCGTTTAAGATTTTTTAGGGTAGGCTGATTGCTATGTCAGTAGTGCTAGCGTTCGCCTATACCTCCCGCTGTGTCTATTTAGTTTCAGATTGATCTCTGGCCGACAATTGACTGGTTGTGAATCATGCCTTCTATACTCGACTGTTCTCTGTGCGATCGAGTCATATTTGCCCCTAAACAAAAGCTCCACCCATATTGCCCCGAATCCAGAACCGCCGAAGCAGTTGATATCTGAGCAATTGGTGGAGGAGGTTAAATGATGACTCATAGAAGATGAAATGTTTGAAGGCGAAATTTGTGAAAAACGATTTTCAAGCCGCTTTTTAAATACTACACTTGTATTACGGGAATGTCCAGATATTTGGAGGAAAAAATTAATGCCTACACTCACCCGTCAAAACTCAACCACTGATATGGAAGTTACCAGCATCCGTCTGGAGCGACAGTTGAAAGATAAACTCAAAGAACTTTCTGGCACTCAGGGCTATCAAGCTCTGATTCGAGATATTCTCTGGAACTATGTCCAGCACAAGTCTGGTGATTATCGACCTCAATTTTGTAAGTCTGATATCAGAGCCAGCATTCAAGCGATCGCTGAGCGCAAAGAGCGTTGTGTACTAACTGGCAAGTATATAGAACCCCAAGAGCCCATGTTATTAGGACTTACGATCAACGGAGAGATGCTTCCCCTCAGTATCGGTAGTCTGTCCGACTGTTAAGCATTTGCCTCGATACAAGTGAAGAGACATGCGTTCGCTGAAAGCGGGGCTGAGGCCTTTGGCCACGCTTCGCGAACGCCCATCGCATGTCTCTTCTCAATCCTTGACTAGGCACTAACTAGGAACTTTTGTAGGTTAGTTAGCGAGTTGGAACCTTCAACTGTGGCACTTGCGGAAGCTCAAGTTTTGGTGCTTCTAGAACTGCTGGAGCTTCTGGTGTTGCTGGCATTTCTTCAGTGTCCATAGCTTCTGGGATTTCTTCAGTGTCCATAGCTTCTGGGGCTTCTGGCATTTCTGGCATTTCTGGCGTTTTAGTAGCTACTTGGAGATATAAATCAGAACCCAGTGTTAGTGGTAAATCATTTTCCGGATCAATGATTATAGGATTTTGCTGCTCCGGTTGTTGATTAGAATCACCACCAGTTAAGACACCAGTCAAAATATTAACCGCAGCACCTTCTAATGTTTGTGTCTCCGTATCATCAGGCTTAGCATCAGTAACCAGTTTCGAGGTAGCATTGATGGTGTTATAGGATAATTCACCAATTTTAAGTTTTTGAGCCACAAACTGAGTACCAAGAAACTCAGAACCACTATACCGAGGTACTAATTGACCCTCAATCTCGCTGTCTTTTGGAATTAAGACTATTCCTTGATCATTTTTGATGTCCTCAGCCACTAACAGCGTCATATCAATAGTTTCACCACGCTCCACAGCCACCTTGTCTGATACTGTGTAGGCTACATCAATCACTGTGCCTTTGGAAACTTGATATTCCTTAGTTTCAAAGGAGTCATCCTTACTAGTCATTGACTCAGTGGACTCAGTGGAATCAGTTTTTTCAGTTGTCTCAGTTGATTCCATCAGGCTGTCGTCACCCACAGGTTTAGTCTCTCCCGTCAGCTGAGCAATATATTGAGAGGCTGGATGTTGACTAGACAGGGGAGCTAATACCTCTTCATTCACTAAAGCTTGATGAATAAAGGCTGCCACTTCAGCACGGGTAGCAGGTTGACCAAAATCGAGATAGGTTACATTCGGGTAGTTAACCACCATAGCCTTTTCGGTAGCAGCCGCAACGCTATCTTTGGCATAGTCAGGGATTCGGGATAGGTCTTCATAGGAAGAGAGAGTGTTCTTGACTGAAGTGCTAGAGTATAAACCCAAACCATTGGTTAATGACACCAATACTTGTCCCCGAGATAGTGGCGAAGATGGACGTAGTTGGCTATTAGATTTATCCTGCTCAGTTAGGTTACGACTTACCCAATACTCAGCCACTTCACGATCAAATGTTTTGGGCAAGGCTAAATTATTTTCGCTGAAAGCTTGGCTCACCATCGCAGAGAACTGAGCGTAAGTAACAGCTTGATCAGGTTTAAAGGTGCCATTGGCATATCCATTTACCAGGTTTTCTGCTGCCAACCCTTCAATGAACGGTTTTGCCCAATGACCTTGAATATCAATAAAGCTAGTTTGGTTTGGAACCGCAATTACCATCGGCGCAGTCACACCAGTTACTATTCCCAACAGCAACATGGCAGTGCTTGTGGAATTCCAAGTAGACGCACTAGACATAGAACACAACTCTCCTGATTTAGATAACTCTTCCAGATAGCTCAACTCCTTAGTTATCAGAGTTGATAGCCTCTCAAACACCATCCCCAGACGCACAGGTGACCTGAAAGTTCCCAGGTTTTAAAAAAAAAGATCGGTAGAGGTAGGCGAGTCAGATCAAGTCCGGTTAATCAGTTACAAAAGGGAATAGGGAATCGGGAATCGGGAGTCGGGAATCGGGAGTCGGGAGTCGGGAATCGGGAATCGGGAATCGGGAGTCGGGAATCGGGAGTCGGGAGTCGGGGTAAGACGAAAATTTACTGTACCTCGTCAGTATGATAAACGCTATAAAAATGTTTCCTATCTCCCTATTTCCCCATCTCCCCATCTCCCCATCTCCCTACTCCCTGCTCCGAAGTCCCTACTCCCTAAAACCCAGGACTTTCACGCCTCACCTATTTGATAAATACTATAAAAATACTATAGTCATGACTTATCGCCCAACAGCATCCACTTTGTTAACGCACCCTACAAGATGGGCGATTGGCTTTGGCCTTTGGGCCACGCGGGGCGCGTTTGGCCACGCTACGGGATTTACCGTTCGCACAGCGTCGGGCTTTGCCCGAAAGGTCACGCTACGCGAACGCACTATGCAATACCATTATTTTATTCTCCATAATGAGTTTTGGCGCGGTGAATATAGATCAGCTTCTGCTCATTGTCAATTGTGTAAATAATTCTATCTTTATAACTTAAACGCATAGAAAAGAAACCAGCAAGATTGCCCACCAGCTTTTTCCCAGCATAAGGATTTATACTGATCGTGTCCTGAATCATTGTTTTAAGTTTTTGCTTTAATTTGGGCGTAAGTTTGGCAACATCCTTTTTAGCCTCTTTGGTAAAACGAACTTCGTAAACCATCAATCAATATCTCCCAAGACTTCATCTAGGGAGTAGGTTTCATTACTGTTTATTTGTTCAAGGGATCTTTGTAGGCTTTCCCTCATTCCAGGTATTGAAAGTAATTCTAAGGTTTCTTGTAAGCTTTCATAGTTTTTTCGAGAAATTAAAACAGCAGATCCATTAGAAATCTCTATTTCATAAACTTTGTTTTCTTCTGTAACTGATTCAACTAGGTTAATTAACTCTTTTTGGGCAGCAGTAACCGTCAGTTTTTCCATTTTTTTTATTTCCTATTTTTGTTATTATAGCAGTTCTAAAGTCGCTGATTTACTCTGCCCTTGGGGGTGCATCATAACCTTCAACATTTAATAATTAAGAATTAATAATTAAGAATTAATAATTCTACCTTCTGCCTTCTACATTCTTCTACATTCTTCTACATTCTACATTCTACATTCTACATTCTGCCTTCAACCTTCAACCTTCTAACCTTCAACATCCCAACCTTCAACATCCCAACCTTCAACATCCCAACCTTCAACATCCCAACCTTCAACATCCCAACCTTCTAACCTACCCTACGGGAACGCCAAAGGCGAACAACTCCAAAAAAAAATAGCCGCAGAAATACCTTCCACGGCTAGGAAATTTTACTATGCCTGAACTTTGTACACCAACCCAGAAATAATCCGATCCGATTGACCAAAGGTCACCCTAGGGGAACAGATTTGATTTTTGGGCTAGGGGGGGAACCCCCCCTACTAAGTTAGTCTAATCTAGAATTATGTACTTCGTCATAGTGGTGATGAATTCGCCAGGAATTCCAGTCGGCTGAAGAGGGCTCCAGTCGGAAATTTGGGCATAACGCAGTGCATAAAGAGTATACATGGTGTTGCTTATTGCCCGGCGGGAGCCCTTCAGAATGTGCTGAACGGGGTATTTTTTTGGGGAAGGTTCCTGAGGAGTATTACTAGGAGTGATCTCCTCAGGATTGTTTTCTTGATTCGGGCGAAAGTTGTCAGGCATAGTTCAAAATTTGTTTTGAGGTTTATACTATAATAATAACGATTATAGTATAAATTGTCAAGGGTTTTTAGAAATTTTTTTTTGAGGGGTAATTGAAAGAAATTGTACGGTGCTGGAATGGAAGCTTGTTTGAAAAAAAAGGGAATATGGGATAGGGATTGTAATGGTTTTAAGTCACTTTATGAGATAGGAAATACTTAATTGACCAAAGGTCAATCGCAAAGTGCCCCAGAATGCGATCGCGTAGCGGCTCGTACCGAGCATCCCGTAGCGTGACCATTCGCGTAGCGTGGCTTAAAGGCCAAGGTCAATCGCTTCCCAACAGAATTCCATAATCTTATATACTACTTTTTGAATGTAGAGAACCCAGAACCATGAAAAGCGATCACGATGGTCATCATCTCACCCTCGACTCATTCGAGAACGACAGGATCGTTCCCCTGCAATGGAAGGTAATTGGGACTGTTGCTGCCATTAACACTCAAACAACTGACAAAAGTCGTCTACTTCACAGAACATACGGGTGATATCCAAACGCGATAGAATATTGGTCATACCTGGCTCAGACTCAATTGCTTCAAATCTAGTCGAGGGTGAGATA
>NZ_JAAHFV010000133.1:12403-15746 GCF_010672755.1 Moorena sp. SIO1F2 | reverse complement strand
GTCTGCGCAGAACTTGTAGATGAGCCTCAGCGTCAGTTCGGCGACGAAAGCGAGCGACAATAATTCGCTGCATTTTAGGAAGTGGCTTGATAATACACCATGGGCTTAGTCGATCACGGTAGGTCATAGCACCCTGCTCCATCATGTTTGATTGATTATTTTGATAAAATCGATAAATAGATTAAATCTCTTTGACTAAACCTACAGTTATAAAACTACAGTTATAGCCGTTAGAACCTTAAGCAGTTGAACACTTCAAGACAGTGCTTTTAGCGCCTCTATTTTCTACGGTGATCTGAGCACGGTTAGATCACCTTAAAAGTCTACTTGCAGTTGATCTGCTTGTAGGGATGTCCAACCCTCCGACCCTATCTATAAAAGCAGCTACGAGAGAACACTGTGTTGCCAAATTGCCGATTTAAATAAAAAAGCTTCCGTTATCTGTTAGCCATTAATATCATGTCAGGATAATTACCCTTAATAAAAATCCCCCCATCTCCCCATCTCCCCATCTCCCCATCTCCCCATCTCCCCTTAATTATGGGTATTCAACCAGACTTGATATAACCATTACCCATCCCCGATTTGCTGTTGATCATAAGCACATAGCAAATTCCTAACTACCTGGGGAATCTCCTCAAAATGCTCCAAGAGAAAATCCATCAGGGCAAGATGGCGCAAATCAATGGGCTGGGGACGGCGATAGTTGTGACCGCTGGAAAACCAGCGCTGAACGGTGGCAGTTGAGCGAGAGCAAATACTAGCGATTTGTTCGTAATTCACATCCCATTTATGATAGAATTGTCTAGGAGTCATACCAAGTTGACAGTTGCTGTAGAGTTCAATTAGATCTTGCTCTCGTTGAGTTAGAGTCCGGGGAGGGGTTCTATATTGATCATCGAAACGGTATCTCCCAGAAGGAGTTCGTAGCACATTGGGGGATTTCAAATAATTTCTAGGGCCAAGAGCCTCAGTGCAAGTCCAAGAATAGGAATCTTTATAGTTGGTTGTTACCCTACCCTTAGGATGCCGAGGTTCAATGTCTTCTTCCCAAGCTGTGTCAGCAACGATCCAAGCTGCACTAGGAGAGTCTTTGTCAAGCCAGATCAGGTAGCAAATTGCCCATTGGCTTTGATGCCTGGCGTAGGCGTAGAAGAATCCGATCACAACACCCCAGTCCATTTGACCGTTTAGAGGTCGCCACCTAATCGGTGATCCTGTTTGATAACGGGGTGTTGCTGTAGGGTTCCAAGTACCTGGGGGGTCTATTGATGGGGGCGCGATTTCTGTTTTAATGGGGTCAAACAGTATATCTGAGTCTCCCTGGCGGATCGTATTTAAATAACTGGCTATCAGTTTTCCGGTCAGATTCTGAGTTAGGTGCTGGATAAGGACGGTAGCTAGAGTTTTTAGTTCTGGTTCTTCTATATCCATTGACTCTGCATTGAAGTCAGCATCCCCGTAGCTTTTCAAATGGGACAACAGTTGTGTGATGCCGAATTCATCTAAGGCTTGCTGATAGCTAGGAGGCTGATCGCTTTTTTCTCTAACTGTTTCTACCATAGGAAACTTGCTGGTAATTACATCAATATTATACTATTATGTATATAAAAGATACGTTTTAAGTACAAATAAGGTAAAATTTTACATCAAATAACAGGTGAACTTAGAATAGAGATTATGAGCAAACGTATACAAGTAACCTTACCCGACCGGATTGCAGACGATTTACAGCGATGGGCTGATTACGATGGACGCCCTCTATCGAACCTTGCTGCTTACCTTCTAGAACGTGCTGTTACCGAGGCCAAGAAAGAAGGTGTTGAATGGGACAAAGAGTCTTGATCTCCACCAACGGTTGATTACCCCATGAGCCAGAGCGCGCTAATCGCGCTTTATTTTAATAACTAGTATGGCTCAAGTAATCGAAGCTAGAAATCTCAGCTTGTAGGGTGGCCAAAAACAGTTTTTTTTGTGAGTATTCTAGATTATATTACTTTGCCCACCCTACTTGAATTGGTATTTTTTGTAAACGCAAGTCTCTAATCGAAGCTAGAAATCTCAGTCTGTATAAATTCGATGATAAGTTTAGGTTGCAACACCTTAATAATCCTCATTAAGGCATTGCTGAATAGAGTAATCAGCAACGCATTAAAACCAAATACTTTAGCCGCAACGTTAATCCTCTGGTAGATTTTCTCTCACCCATTTACGCCAAGCTAAAATCATGGTAGTGTCATCCTGGGTTTCTGCCTGCTGCAAAAACTGATTGATAATTTCTACAGAGAGAATCTCAAAGGTGAAATTGTCCTGACAACGAACATAGTCTCCATTTTGCAGCCGGTAAATTTCTACAGTTTGTCCTATATAACGCCAAACTTCAGGTACTCCTATCTGCTTGTAAATCCCAAATCTCCGACTGGATGAACTGGTAATATCGACTTCAATCACCAAGTCTGGTGGAGGATCATTGGCTAAATCTACTGTCCTGCCTTGAATATAGTCAACATTGCCGATGTAGTAGCAAGAGTCAGGTTCTGCACCATGCTCTAAATCCTCCCGATTCAGGGTTGTAGAAGCAAACCCTTTGACCCGAAGATTCAGTTCTTCGGTTAAGGTATTCACCATCCGTTCTAGCAGCTGCTTGTATGTCTCATGGCGATCTGAGGGCATCGTGATTTCTAGCATTCCTTGAGCATAGGCAAGACGCGAGGCTCGATGATCTCCTAAGTCTGCCAATAGCGCCTTGTACGTCTGCCAACTGACGTTTTGTAAGACAATTCTCTGGGTAGTTTTAACAGGTGAATCCTCATCTGAACTAAAAGTACTGGCCATTGATGCAGTGATTGTGGTGAAAACGCGAACGCACAAATCCTTAACAGCGACTTAATCCAATTGGTCTGGATTAATACCTAACTCACGCAGTCGCGCCGCCAAACGTTCTGCTCGTTGCTTAGCTTTTATAGCTTCGAGCTGAGCTTGTGCTAACTCCTCGCTTGCTAGAGGAATTAAATTCCCCTCAAGGGTCATCCAGCGTAACCATAATCGGGGGATATCGCGAAAACTGCCACGCCACAACCCTAAACTTAATCCCAACTCCGGCATCAGTAACCTGTCCTGATTTAGCACTGCGGGTTTGTAGTGATCACCAACTAGATGAAACCCTTGTAACTCGTTGGTGTAGCGACTAAAAATTACATAGTAAGGTACTCGCAGAATCTGTTCATAAACCTGCCACTTAGTCGGAGGTTTTCCCGGTGCGCTCACGGTTTGACCATGATCTTCATCTTCGGTGCCAGGAGACAATAACTCCACCACTACAAATGGACTGACTTGTTCTTGC
>NZ_JAAHFV010000133.1:0-12303 GCF_010672755.1 Moorena sp. SIO1F2 | reverse complement strand
AATCTGTTCATAAACCTGCCACTTAGTCGGAGGTTTTCCCGGTGCGCTCACGGTTTGACCATGATCTTCATCTTCGGTGCCAGGAGACAATAACTCCACCACTACAAATGGACTGACTTGTTCTTGCCAGATGACATAACTTAAACGTAGGTCTTTGCTTTCATAAAGCCGAGGCACACCTACTACACCAAACCAATCCGGTCGCTTATACCAACCGGGATGGTTGAGATCATAGTAAAGATTGAGGTCACAAGCACTAAAGACTAACTCTGGGTTGGAGTTGGCAGGGGCAAAGGTTAACAATAATAGTAGGGGTTGAAAAAAATGAAATTCGTCAGGCAAACCAGGTTCTTTGGGATTTTCGCTGGGTAAGTCATACATTGTCGGCAAGGTTTGCCGAGGTGAAATTAGTGGCTGTGATGGATAAGGAAGAGAAGTCATAGGTATTGTCGATTGTGAATAACTCGATGTGTCTGGTGTTCGCGCAGTGTCTCCTTTGGAGAAAGGAGAAAGGAGACATCGCGGTGTTCCTCACACAGAACCGAAACCATTCGCGACTGCATTAAGACAACAACTTAATCCAATTGGTCTGGATTAATACCTAACTCACGCAGTCGCGCCGCCAAACGTTCTGCTCGTTGCTGAGCTTGTGCCAACTCCTCGCTTGCTAGAGGAATTAAATTCCCCTCAAGGGTCATCCAGCGTAACCATAATCGGGGGATATCGCGAAAACTGCCATGCCACAACCCTAAACTTAATCCCAAGTCTGGCATCAGTAACCTGTCCTGATTTAGCACTGCGGGTTTGTAGTGATCACCAACCAGATGAAACCCTTGTAACTCATTGGTATAGCGACTAAAAATTACATAGTAAGGTACTCGCAAAATCTGTTCATAAACCTGCCACTTAGTCGGAGGTTTTCCCGGTGCGCTCACGGTTTGACCATGATCTTCATCTTCGGTGCCAGGAGACAATAACTCCACCACTACAAATGGACTGACTTGTTCTTGCCAGATGACATAACTTAAACGTAGGTCTTTGCTTTCATAAAGCCGAGGCACACCTACTACACCAAACCAATCCGGTCGCTTATACCAACCGGGATGGTTGAGATCATAGTAAAGATTGAGGTCACAAGCACTAAAGACTAACTCTGGGTTGGAGTTGGCAGGGGCAAAGGTTAACAATAATAGTAGGGGTTGAAAAAAATGAAATTCGTCAGGCAAACCAGGTTCTTTGGGATTTTCGCTGGGTAAGTCATACATTGTCGGCAAGGTTTGCCGAGGTGAAATTAGTGGCTGTGATGGATAAGGAAGAGAAGTCATAGGTATTGTCGATTGTGAATAACTCGATTTATGGTTGTGTATCTTGGTTCCAATAGGAACCTCCTGGTAATTGAGTTAAATACTGATTAATAAATAAAGGTAAATCCTTTTTTGAATAGAGGTATGTCAAGGCCAGCAAATCTTGAGTTGTTTGCCTGAGCTGAGCTCTATCTAATAGTTTGGAAAGTTGGGCTGGAGTATAGGCACCATTGAGAACCTCCACACTCGCCGTGGAAATTGCTGCCTCCAGTTCATTGTCAATCAATGACTGCCATTGATCAGCATTGATAGTATAAGATTTTTGGTTATCTTTGAGATTCAGTTTTTGGATTTCCCTAATGAAATCACGAATTGAAGCTGCCCAAGAATTTGTCAAACGCTCCTCTACTTGGTTTTTAATCAAGTTAATCAATGCCTTGTTTAAATAGGATTCAATCTGATGCACAGTTGCGCGTTTAGTCATCTGTTCCAACTCATCTACAATTGCTAAGGCATCTGCGTAGCGTCCCTCTAGGATACTTATTCTGAGATCGATTAATTCCTGACTCATACCCCAGTCCTCACAGATTTATGGTTCTCTTTAGCCTATCGAAGAAACTGCACAAGTCATCTGGAACGCATATTAACTAAATAAAGTCAATAGCACGGTGCTAGGAAAATAGCTTTCAGGGCAAAAAATGGGTAACGGATGTAACCGATGGCACTATCGGGAAGATAGGGAAAGTGTGGGAAGTGTGGGAGGTGTGGGGAGATGGGGACCCACCCCTAACCCCTCCCAGGAGGGGAATGGGGAGATGGGGACCCACCCCTAACCCCTCCCAGGAGGGGAATGGGGAGATGGGGAGAATTTTCGACGAATAGTCGGGATTTTCGGCAAATTTATCGAACCATCAGTTTTGTCACTTAGCGATGCATCGCTTCTTCGTTGTTTTCCTTTTCCTGTGCTGAGGTTAAGTCCCATGTTTTACCCAAATGTAAAAAACCTACCCCTGTGAGTCTCCCCACCCTCTCCTTAATTATGGGTATTCAACCAGACTTGATAGTAGGATTGCTATAGGAGACATGATAAATAAAGATCATGGCATATAGTGACTTTACAACTATCTACAAAGTCCAAACGGCGTTTAACCTCCTTCTTGATGAGGGGAATACTGTATTTAAGGATATTGCCCCGATCGAGCCGAGTGATCACTTGAAAACAACCCTTAAGGAAAATCTGCCGCTCGCGAATGCTATCAATACCGAAAAAGCTCGTTCTGAGTTAGTTATTGCTCCGGTTTTACTGGAAGTGCGCCGTCTGCTTGATTTCCAAATCGGTTTTTTTTCTGGAACTGAGTTTAATGTCGATAAAGGCACTGGATTAAATGGATACTGTGATTATATTCTTACTGCTTCTAAGGAAATCTATGAAATTCGGACACCAGTTGTCACTCTAGTGGAGGCAAAAAATGAAAATATTAAGGGGGGATTAGGACAGTGCATTGCGGAAATGGTAGCAGCTCAGAGATTTAATCAACAACAGGATCACGATATTGATGCTATCTATGGAGCTGTAACTACTGGGACAAATTGGAAGTTTATCAAGTTGGTGAATCAATTGGTGTTTATTGATTTGGATGACTATTATATTAAGGAAATTGATCTGATACTGGGAATATTGGCACATCCGTTTAAGCAGTATCTATGAGGCAAGAGGCAAAAGGCAAGAGGCAAGAGGCAATAGGTAATAGGCAATAGGCAATAGGCAATAGGCAATAGGCAATAGGCATGCTAGCAAGAAAGTAGCCACTGCATCAAAACAATAGTTCTGGATAAAGTTGGTTATGGGTCGGTCTGATTAAGTTAGTATTTTTGTACTAACTTGACTAACTATAAGCGATCGCACATCAGCTTCATGTCCGAATCCATGTCAGAATCCATGTCCGAATCCATTTCTCAATCCCAATGGCAAGTCCTACCGCCACCTGACTTTCCTCAGTGGTTCATCGAAGCTGTCAAATCCCATACTCATGGCTATTCGGGAGGTTATGCTGCTCAACTGCTGTGGCAACGGGGAATACGAGAGGAGAAACAACTGGCTGGTTTCCTCAATCCAGATTTGTATCAACCTACCAGCCCTTTTGATTTTGGACAGGAAATGAAATGGGCAGTAAAACGCCTACGGCAAGCCCGTGAGGCTGGGGAAAAAGTAGCCATATGGGGGGACTTTGATGCCGATGGAATCACGGCTACTAGTGTCCTCTGGGAAGGACTGGGACAGTTTTTCTGGCAGCACCAACAGCTAAGTTACTACATTCCCAATCGCCTGACGGAATCCCATGGTTTGAATTGTCCAGGAATTGACCAACTGAATGCTGCTGGGGTGAAACTTATCGTTACCTGCGATACTGGCAGCACGAATCTGAGGGAAATTGATTATGCTCACCAGTTGGGAATGGATGTGATTATCACTGACCACCATACTCTACCAGATGACCGTCCGCCAGTGGTTTCTATCATCAATTCCCGCTATTTTGCTGAAAGTCATCCTTTATTTCATTTGTCTGGGGTGGCGGTGGCGTATAAGTTAGTGGAAGCGATGTATCAGCGTTCACCTAATATTCCCCAACAACGGTTAGAGGCGTTGCTGGATTTGGTGGCAATTGGTCTAATTGCGGATTTAGTGGAATTATCTGGAGATTGTCGTTACCTGGCACAACGGGGAATTGAACAATTGAAGCAGCAACTGAAAACTCGCTCTCGTCCTGGTGTAGCACGATTGTTAGAGTTGTGTAAACGCAGTGGCGATCGCCCGACTGATATTTCTTTCGGACTTGGCCCGAGAATTAATGCTGTAAGTCGGATTCAAGGGGATGCTTCATTTTGTGTTGAGTTACTCACTAGTAAGGATGAGAAACGTTGTGAGCAACTGGCTTTAGAGACGGAATTAGCTAATACCCGCCGCATGTCTTTACAAAAAGATATTACTAAGCAGGTTAAGGATAAACTTGCCCAACTTGATCTGTCTACTACTAATGTAATTGTCCTAGAAGATCCCCAATGGCCAGTTGGTGTTTTAGGCTTAGTAGCAGGTCAAATTGCTCAGGAATACGGACGCCCGACGATTTTGTTAAGTACAGTTTTGTTAAGTACTGAAAGTAGGGATAGAGAAAGCAAACTGGTAGAAGCAGGTTTAGAGGATAAACACTCCTATAGTATAGCACGGGGTTCGGCTCGTTCTGTTAATAATATTGATCTTTATGAATTAGTCAATTCCCAAGCTCATTTGTTGCATCGCTTCGGAGGTCATCCTTTTGCGGCTGGGTTGAGTTTGCCAGTGGATAATATTCGTTTATTTAGGGAAGCGATTAACCAGCAGTTGGCACAAAAACTAGGGACTACGGGTGCTTTGATGATGCCAGCTATAGAAGCGGATTTGGTGGTTAAGGTTGCTGAGTTGGGCAAAGCACTATTTGATGAGTTGAAACACCTGGAACCTTGTGGGATGGGTAATCTTATGCCAAAATTGCTGATTAAAAACTGTTGGTTTGAGCAGGTTTGGAATCGTAACTCTAAGGATTTGAGAGGGCGTAAAGTACAGTATATTAAAACTAAATTTGAAATTTGGGATGACTCTACGAGTATGGGTTTTCCTGGGATTTGGTGGGGACATTATCAGGATGAAGTCCCTAAAGTTAGATGTAATGCTGTTGTGGAATTAGACTATAATAATTACGAAAAACGTCCAGAAGTGCGCCTCGTTGCGGTGCAACCTTGCCAGGAAAATTATTTGCAGTCTTGTTTACAGGTCTCTAATCAGCTCGATTGGATTTTAGATTGTCGGGGACAAGAGTTACAGGTTGAAGGTTTAACTCCTCTAATGGTTTATGAGTGTCCGACGAGTTGGGATGAGTTACAAGTATGGTGTAGGAGAGCGATACAGGCAGAACGACAATTAGCGATCGCATATCCACGGCCTAAACAACTATCTGCCCAAGACACCTGGAAAAAGTTGCTAGGAATTGCTAAGTTCCTCAGTCGCACGGGTCAATGGGCTACTTTGGTGCAATTGCAGGAGAAGTTAGATTTAAGCGATCGCACTGTTGAGTTAGGACTGAATGCCCTATCAGCGATTGGTTTTGAAGTTTCCCACCAGGACTGCGGGGTACAAATAAGCTGGCATCCAAAAGAGTGGTCTTCCCATGGGACGAATGTTGCTGAAAATGATGCGATTGCGCTACGCGCACGCTGCGCGAACGCAATATTTTTTGCTGCCATTGAGGAGGAACAGTTCCGACGTCAGTATTTTTACCAGGTGCCTCTGTCTACCATTGCTGCATATAACATTGCTGGATATGGCATGGTTGGTATCAAACAAGATTAGACTTCGCCGCAGTTGTCTAATCTGTGACACCTAGTAAACAGTCCACTAACAAAACACATACATTAAATTAATTGATAAAACCGACTCTCTTTTAAAGAGTATCAACTAATTAGGGCGTCTAAAACTAAGCAAATTTTTTTCTAGTTATATCCGGATTAGCCAGATTCAAGTCATCTCAAGCTTTTCAAGTATTTAGATTTTTTTTTATAACCTGAGGAACCTTTTGTTTATTCCCAACGACTTGTAGAGAAAGGAACAAAAAATTAACTAGTTTGAGGAAATAAACAATGCAAGGTTTACTGAAATCTATTTTCACCATTTCTACTTTGGCTGCTACAACAATTGCTCCCGTTTTACTAGGAAATAGTATGGCTTCCGCTAATCCCGGAGCAGATGATCTCAGCGTCAAAGGTACAGATGCTAGCTACATTGGGGTTGGTCTGGCCGCCGGTGTAACTAGTGATGGACAAGGGAATGACCAAAATGTTGGTGGTAATATTACCACTCGTCTAACAACTTCAAAGCTTCCAGTTTCTCTAAGAGGTGATATTCTTTTCAATGATGACAATACGGCGATTATTCCTAGTGTTTCCTTTGACCTAGGCGTAGCTAAAAATACTAATGTTTTTGCTAGTGTTGGTTACTCTTTTGTGGAAGATGACGGAGACAATACACCCATCGGTAATCAAGATGCTTGGGTGCTTGGCGTGGGTGCTGAAAGCCAAATTGCTAAGGATGTTTTGGTTTACGGCAATACTAAGGTAGGTCTTAACGCTTACGAAAATAGTTCAGGTGAGTCTGTCAGTGTTCAATTGGGTGCAGGCTACCGTTTCTAAACTTAGTATGTCCATTGTCAAAGGGAAAGGATGAAGGATGAAGCATGAAGGATGAAGCATGAAGGATGAAGTATAAAGGATGAAGTATTAACTGTCAAATACTTCAACTGAGGTGACAACAATCCTCTTGTGCATCTACTCGCTTTGGCCAATCTACTCGCTTCAACCTTCCTTCAACTCTTTCCTTTCCTCTTTGCCGGTATCTCATTGAACGACAATGAATGAATTTGGAGAAATTTTAGGATTTCTAAAGTTATGGATCCAATGGGCAACGGTAACGGTAGTATTAGGATCTAATCATTAACCGTAATCCCGACCGATTTATCGGGAATTATACTTATTCATCTTTTTTGCTCCGTTGAACCCATGGTTGTATCTCAGACTCCTAAAGCCCGCAAACCCTCTAAGATTGAAGGAATTAAAGAACGCAGTAACTTCTTGCGTGAGCCGGTGGCAACTGAATTGCTACAGGATACCACTCATTTTACAGAAGACGCTATTCAAATTCTTAAGTTTCACGGGTCTTACCAGCAAGACAACCGAGATAACCGGGTCAAGGGTCAGGAAAAAGACTATCAGATGATGCTGCGCACTCGCAATCCTGGAGGATTTATTCCACCAGAGCTTTATCTGACTCTAGAGCAGTTGTCAGAAGAGTATGGTAACCATACCCTACGAGTAACGACCCGTCAGGGTTTTCAGATTCATGGCATTCTCAAGAAGAATTTGAAAGCGACAATTGCAGCAATTATCCGCAATATGGGGTCAACGTTGGGTGCTTGTGGAGACCTCAACCGCAATGTTATGGCTGCACCAGCACCATATAAAAATCGACCAGAGTATCAGTATGCTTGGGAGTATGCTGATCGGATTGCTGACTTACTTACCCCTCAAACTGGTGCCTATTACGAGATTTGGCTGGATGGGGAAAAGGTAATTAGTGCTGAGGAAGCTCCGGAGGTGAAAGCAGCACGGCAGCGCAATGGTAATGGTACTATTTTCCAGGACAAAGAGGAACCAATTTACGGGGAACACTATATGCCCCGGAAGTTTAAGTGTTCCGTAACGGTTCCCGGGGATAACTCGATTGATATCTATACCCAAGATGTGGGGTTGGTGGTAATTACCAACGACCAGGGAGAACTGGAGGGATTTAATGTTCTGGCTGGTGGGGGTATGGGTCGCACCCACAATAAGGAAGAGACCTTTGCTCGTCTAGCTGACCACATCTGCTATGTGGAGAAAGAGGATATATATGACTTGGTTAAGGCAATTGTGGCAACCCAGCGGGATTATGGCGATCGCGTAAACCGCCGTCATGCCAGAATGAAGTACCTAATCAATGATTGGGGTGTCGAGAAGTTCCGGGAAAAAGTAGAAAGCTACTTCGGTAAAACCCTGGCACCGTTTAAGCCCTTACCCCCATTTAAGTACGAAGATTATTTGGGTTGGAACGAACAAGGAGACGGAAAGCTATTCCTGGGGATATCGATTGAGAATGGTCGGGTCAAAGATGAAGGGAATTTCCGACTCAAAACAGCTCTGCGGAAAATTACTGAAGAATTTGCCCTACCGATGCGGCTTACTGCTAACCACAATATAATTCTCTATGAGATTGACCCCACCCACCAGCAAGCCTTGAATCAGATTCTAGAACAGCACGGTATTCAAGTTACTCCAGAAGGAATTGAACCGTTAGTGCGCTATTCCATGGCTTGTCCAGCTTTACCTACCTGTGGTTTAGCGGTTACCGAATCAGAACGGGCGCTCCCTGGCATGGTTGAGCGGATTCGGTTACTGCTGGACAAATTGGGGTTAGACAAGGAATATTTTGTGATCCGAATGACCGGTTGTCCTAATGGCTGTGCTAGACCGTATATAGCAGAGTTGGGATTTGTCGGTAGTGCACCAAAAGCTTATCAAGTGTGGCTGGGAGCTTCACCAGATCAAACTCGGTTATCACGAGCCTATGTGCAGAAAATGCCAGAAAGTGAGCTGGAATCTTTCTTTGAACCAATTTTTGTGCAGTTTCGGGAAGAGCGCAAACCTCAGGAGAGTTTTGGGGATTTTTGCGATCGCATTGGCTTTGATGCCCTTAGGGAATTTTCTGCTAACTATGAGCTAGGTAGCGGTATAGTTAATCCAGATGCCAAGCTAGCAAGTAAGAAATCCTCAGCTAAGAAATCTTCTACTGCTAAAAATCGCCGTCGAATTAGCATTCCGGAAGAAGTCCATGCTCGTCTTAAGGAAGCTGCTGCTAACCAAGGGAAAAGTATGACAGAGTTGGCAGCAGAAGCTCTGGAAGCTTATTTGTCATAACTAGGTTAGCAGGTTTGCAGAATGAAGAATGAAGAATGGAGAATGAAGAATGTAGAATGAAGAATGAAGAATGTAGAATGAAGAATGTAGAAGGCAGAATGTAGAAGGCAGAAGGCAGAAGGCAGAAGGCAGAAGGCAGAAGGCAGAAGGCAGAATTCTTAATTCTTAATTCTTAATTCTTAATTCTTAATTCTTAATTCTTAATTCTTAATTCTTAATTCTTAATTCTTAATTCTTAATTCTTAATTCTTAATTCTTAATTCTTAATTCTACATTCTTAATTCAAAAATATGGATGATATCGATTGGTAGCAAGGGCCGTAGATACTTGTTGGATTAGAGCTTCTTGGGTAGAGGAGTTATCTAAAACTAGATCAGCAAGTGCTATTTTTTGCTGGAGGGGGAGTTGGCTGTTGATCCGGGCTTGAGCTTGTTCTTTAGAGATGCGATCGCGTTTCTGGATCCGTCTGAGCTGTTGTTCTGGTGAGCAGCTGACTACCCAAGTTTCTGTCACTAAATCGGTCATCTTAGCTTCAAATAGTAACGGGATGACTAAGATAACTGTAGGAGCAACTAGCGATGCAGCGCGGTCTTGGGGGTTTCCCCCACTCGCTATTGCATCAAGAAAGGTATCGAGTTCAGATTGAAAGCGATCGCGTACATAAGGATGGATTTGTTGCTCTAACCACTGTCGCTCAGCTGGGTTACTAAAAATTATCTCTCCTAAGCGTTTGCGGTTCAGGGTACCGTCACTGTGCTGCACTTGTAAACCGTAGCGCTGATAAATCTGTTTCAGGATTGGTGAATCTGGTTGTACTGCTTCTCTGGCATAGATATCCGCATCTAAAATTGGTAGCCTGTAGGTATCAGCTAGGTAATTCGATACGGTGGTTTTTCCCGTGGCTATACCACCGGTTAGACCAATGATGCGTTTTTGATTCATGGGCGTTCAGTATAAAATCGGTTATGAGATCAAGGATGCGATCGCACCTGTTGGTCACAAATCCGTGCTGCCAGGTGGTGGGTTACGGCGCAATTCCTTTGGCGTTCCTTAATCATGGAATAATTTTAAGAGTAGGTGCGCGCCTCGTGGCGAGTAAATCGCCCTTGGGTCGCACCTGTAGAATGGGCATCTTGTGTGGAACTGGCATCTTGCCAGTTTCATGCTTATTTTCGCGCGGGCAGGATGCCCGCTCTACTCCTGTTCATTCAAAGATTCAGCAACGCCATTTCTTTCCCTTCATCCACCCTACAGTAGCTTAAGGCTGAGTTGGTCAGTTTTGAGTGCTTCAGTTTTCTTTTCTAAATCTCATCTAACTTTCATTTATTCGTTAGGGTGATTTCAGAATGGTAGTTCATTCTAATAATTAAGCAACTAAAGCAATGATTCAATTCATTTTTGATTACTAGGAGGAAGTGTTATGAAACGTCTAATTGTTGGTGGTTTATCCGTATTGTTAATGGCAGCAGCAACTCCGGCTGTGCAAGCAGAAAGAACTGTTGTTAAACACAACTCTTTAAACAATGCTCTGGTCAGTCAACGAATAGCCTCTACTATCGCCACAGGAAGCTTTATCACCGTTGATCGAGGGCATCGCACTCAAGGAAATGTAAAGATTGTCAATGAAAATGGTAAACGCTATCTAGAATTCGATCAATCCTTTAAAACTGGTAGTGGACCCGATGTGAATGTACTCCTGTATCCGAACAGCAGTGTACCTCGTAAAATTCGGGGACAAGACTATGTAACCCTCGCCCGAATCAAGCAATTCAGTGGTGCTCAACGCTATGCTATTCCTGACGACTTGAATCTTAACGAATTTGGCTCTGTAGCAATTTGGTGTCGTCGGTTTGACATCACCTTTGGTTACGCTGCGCTGTAAAAGAGGTACTTTCCTGCTGGGTTAATGGGAGTAGGGAGTAGGGAGTAGGGAGTAGGGATGCAGGGCAGTCAAAAGGAGCTAGTTACTCATCGCCCCATCGCTCCATCGCCCCATCTTCCCACACTTACCACACCTGTCACGCCTCCCATCTAGCGGTTTATAGCCTAATGAGGTACACAGGATTTTTCCGAAGCTTCCTGCTCCCTGTTCCCTGCTCCCTGCTCCCTGTTCCCTGTTCCCTGTTTGTCATGGGTTAATCTGCTATTGACTAAGTCTCTTTGACCCAGTCTCTAGTTATAGTTAGCCCAAGTTGGTAGTCTTCTTGATCAAGAAAAGGCCTTTTTGCCAATTCAATTTATTTGACAATTAAATTATTTCCCCAATTTCCCCGCAAAGATCGGGTAACGCTTAATCGAACGCTCTAGAATAACAGTGAACACTAGGGGTAAGCCAGAACAGTAACGTGCAGCTAAAGCAAGTCATTATTATTCACAAAGCTGGAGACTCCCAAGGAAAACGTTGCGCAGAAAAATGCGCTCGGGAGTTGGAAGCACGCCAGTGCAGGGTTCTGATCGGACCAAGTGGCGCGAAAGATAATCCCTACCCAGTCTTTTTAGCTTCTGCCACCGAAGCCATTGATTTGGCAGTGGTTCTCGGGGGGGATGGGACAGTATTGGCAGCGGCAAGACATCTGGCTCCGGAAGGAATACCAATTTTGGCAGTAAATGTTGGAGGTCATCTGGGATTTCTGACCCAACCCATCGAAGAATTTAAAGACACTGAGCAAGTTTGGGACCGACTATTAGAAGACCGCTATGCAGTTCAGCGGCGGATGATGTTACAGGGGGCTGTGTTTGGGGGAAACCGCACTGACATTACACCCGTTAGCGATCGCTTTTTGGCACTCAATGAAATGTGTATTAAACCTGCCTCTGCCGATCGGATGATTACCTCAATTTTGGAAATGGAAATTGATGGAGAAGTAGTGGATCAATACCAAGGGGATGGACTAATTGTTGGGACTCCCACTGGTTCCACTGGCTATACTGTTTCTGCTAATGGTCCAATTTTGCACGACTCGATTGAAGCGATCGCAGTCGCACCGATTTGTCCGATGAGCCTTTCCAGTCGTCCTTTCGTGCTCCCCTCTGGTTCTGTTGTCAGTATCTGGCCCTTGGGGGATTATGAGCTAAACACTAAACTCTGGATGGATGGTGTGCTGGCAACCTCTATTTGGCCTGGACAACGGGTGGACGTGCGTAGAGCAGATTGTCAGGCTAAGTTCATTATCCTAAGGGAACAGTATTCCTATTACCAGACCTTAAGGAATAAGCTTCAGTGGGCTGGTACTAGAGTCACCTACAGTAACAACCACCGCAATTGAGTCAACTTGTTAGTTAATGGGTAGGGTGGGGAGTGTGGCTCACAGGGGTAGGTTTTTTACATTTGGATCGGGAGTCGGGAATCGGGAGTCGGGAATCGGGAGTCGGGAATCGGAACCCACCCCTAACCCCTCCCAGGAGGGGAAGAGCGGGAAATGGGGAGAATTATCCCGGAAACTATTGTGTATTTTGATAC
>NZ_JAAHFV010000132.1:0-15775 GCF_010672755.1 Moorena sp. SIO1F2 | reverse complement strand
ATGGCGGATTTGCCTTGCGTGTAATTTAGGAAAGTGGTTAGTGGATAGGGGTTAGTGGTTAGTGTCTTTCGAAGCTTTGGTGGTTGGTTGGTGATGGCGGGGTTGCGCTTGAAGAGGGTGACTTGGCTGAAGGGGCCAAGCAGTGGCAGTGGTGGCTTATCCCGGTTTATCCGCCGTAACCCCTTAACCCATCGGGGAGTAACCGGAACTGGTGGCGGTTTCACCTATAAATTTAGTGATGCCCTGAATCTATCACTACTTTATCTAGCTGATGATGGTGATGCTTCTAATCCCGGTGAGGGCTTAGGATTGTTCAATGGTGCCTATAGCGCTGGTGCTCAACTGGGTATTTCCCCGATTGATAACTTGGATATATCTTTGACCTACGTCCGTAGTTACCAGCCAGGAGACAGTGTCAATCTTTCCGGTAGCACTGGTAGTGAACTGGCCCAGGAACCCTTCGGTGAGACGGCTACCTCTGCTAATCGCTTAGGAGCACAAGCGAGTCTTCGCCTGACCGAACAAATTCACATCGGCGGTTGGTTTGGTTATATTGATGCGATCGCAGAAGATGATAATGGTAATGTCTCTGAAGGTGACAATGCTGACATTATCACTTGGCTAGCCAGCCTGTCTTTCATTGATGTAGGCAAAGAGGGAGCTGTGTTCAGTGTTGCCGGGGGTGTGCCACCTAGGGCTACCGAAATTGAGGGTACCGCACAAGAAGATGAGGATACTTCCTACCTGGTTGAGGCACAGTACAAATTCCCGATTAGCAAGAACATCCTGATTACTCCAGGAGCCTACGTGATTTTCAATCCTAATCACAATGAAGACAATGATACGATTTGGGTCGGAGCAATCCGTACCACCTTTAAGTTCTAGGTAAAAATTATAGGTAAAAATTATAGGGTTTGCTATCAGCTATCTGCTGTCATTTATCAGCAGATAGCTGACTAGTTTATGAGAAAGCGTTACCTCCCTTTCAACCTCACCCCCTATAATCGCACTTCGTACAGAAACCCATTGCTCTTTTGGTTATCGAGACTGGTATCGTAAGTGACTATGATCGAGGATGAGTATCTTTCTCGAAAAATCACACAAAAAATGATATCTTAATCCAGAGTTGTCCTAGACCTAACTAATTTTAGTGGTTATAAGGAAAAAATTGCGGACTCAGTTGAGTCCAATCGTGTCGTCTACTAGGTGTGAGGTTGATTGAGCAAGGATGTCAACAATTTTTTGGAATACGATCAAATATAGTCCCGCTTTGCTAGGGGCTTCACTGCTGGTAGCTAACAGTGCCTATGGTGCTCCCAGCCTTGAGGCATCTTCTACTGAAACTCAACTGGCTCCACAAGATCTAACCGTTGCCCAGGCTACCAGTGAGTCTAACTCGGAAATTTTAAAACAAATCAATATCTACAACAACGAGGGCACGGATGTCGATTCCATCGACCAGGTCACCAGTGTTTCCCAACTGCGGGATGTATCTCCTGGTGACTGGGCCTATGAAGCTCTGCGCTCTCTGGTAGAACGCTATGGTTGTATCGCTGGTTATCCTAACCGCACATTCCGTGGAAACCGGGCAACTACCCGTTATGAATTTGCGGCTGGTTTGAATGCTTGCTTGAACCAGATTGAGCGGTTAATTGCGGCGAGCACGGCGGATTTTATTACCCGGGAGGACCTGGAAACCCTGCAACGGCTGATTCAAGAGTTTGAATCCGAATTGGCTACCCTAGGGGCACGGGTGGATAACTTAGAAGGTCGGGTGGCTTTCCTAGAAGACCATCAGTTCTCAACTACCACCAAACTACAAGGGGAGGTGATCTTTACCTTCGCTGGTGCCTTTGGGGATGAACAAGCTGATGGTAGTGGGAATGATATTGATGAAAACATTACCTTAAGCAACCGGGTACGTTTGAACTTAAATACCAGCTTCACCGGGAAAGACCGGTTGAGAATTCGTTTGGAGGCAGGAAACTTTACTCAACTCAGTGATGTGACCGGTACGGACATGGCTCGTTTGGGTCATGATGCGGATAGTGGCAACGATGTTGAAATTCCTGACGTGTTCTACCGTTTCCCCATTGGTACAAAAACCACGGCTTATGTGGGAACATCTGGGCTTGCCTTGGATGACCCTTTTGACCCGATAAACCCCTTCCTGGAAAGCAGTGGCACTGGTGGCTTATCGCGGTTTGTCCGCCGTAACCCTGTAACCCATCGCGGACCAGAGGGGGCTGGTGCCGGTTTAACCTATGAATTTAGTGATGCCTTGAATCTATCACTACTTTATCTAGCTGATGATGGCGATGCGCCTAGTCCTGCTGAGGGAGATGGATTGTTCAATGGTGCCTATAGCGCTGGCGCTCAATTGGGTATTTCCCCGATTGATAACTTGGAGATATCTTTGACCTACGTCCGTAGCTACCAGCCAGGAGAGGATGTCAACCTTTCCGGTAGCACTGGTAGTGACCTGGCCAAGCAACCCTTTGGGGAGACGGCTACCTCTGCTAATCGCTTTGGAGCACAAGCTAGTCTTCGCCTGAGCTCACAAATTCACCTAGGCGGTTGGTTTGGTTATGTTGATGCGATCGCAGAAGATGATAATGGTGCGGTGGAAGAAGGTGACAATGCTGAAATCTTAACTTGGTCAGCTAACCTGTCTTTCCTGGATTTAGGCAAAGAGGGAGCTGTGCTGAGTTTTGCGGGAGGTGTGCCACCTAAGGCTACGGAAATTGATGGTGCTGATGAAGATAATGATACTTCTTACCTGATTGAAGCACAGTACAAATTCCCGATTAGCAAGAACATCACGATTACTCCAGGAGCCTACGTGATTTTTAATCCTAATCACGATGATGACAATGATACGATTTGGGTCGGAGCGATCCGTACCACCTTTAGATTCTAGGTAATAGATTCTAGGGTTTGCTATTAGCTATTAGCTGTTAGTTATCAGCAGATAGTGCGTAGGGTGCGTTAGGGACCTGCTAGCCATCATTTTCACGGTAGTCAGGGTTGGGATAGCTTGTCCCGTAACGCACCACCAGCTCTAAAAGCCATCTTTCTTTAGTAACAATCATCCCGACTTCTTTTGGAGGTCGGGGTTTTTCTGTTTGAGTATCAAAATGCTAGGATTTACCCAAAACTCAGCTAACAGGTGCTCTCAATGAATGTTATTAAAATAGGATCATTTCTATCACTGGGCATTATATTCGCACTAACTGGCAATCCGGTTAATGCCCTGCCTGGTCAGAGAACTGATCAAGTTGCTGCATGGATTAACGGTCACCCCACTCTACGGCCTGGTATTGGAGATGGCTTAGTAGTTCGCAAAAGTGATACGGCTGGGGAACGATTTACCTTTCAAGCCACGGTCTTGCCTCCTGGTAGCATCTCTTATCCAAAAGACCGGAGTACGATTCGCAGTGAACGCATTGCTATCCATGACCAAGTTAATGGGGTAACCCTCGAACGCCTGGAGGAATCTCTGCGCACTGTCTATGGTCCACAGATTTATCGAGATTACAATAGCGCTCAGTTTGTATATACCTATCCAACTCCTGAAATCTTAGATTTATCACGGCGAAAAAACCTACCACTGTGGTCAGCTGAACAGGGTCAACTTTTGTTAGGAGAACAATACGGCTATTGGATAGAAATAACCCAAAATGATAGCGGCAAGGCTTTCATTGGACAAGTTACGGTTTTCCTGAAAGAGGATTTAGGGAAACTAGAAACAGAATTACGGGCACGGTAGGTGAGTATTAATAAGAAGGGAGTCGGGAGTCGGGAGTCGGGAATCGGGAATCGGGAGTCGGGAGTGTGGGGGGCAAGATTACTATAAGAACCCGATCTTATATATAATTATAAGGCATTTCTTGATTCAGCAACACCCGATCTTTACCTATAACCACCTCAAGCTTAGCGGCGCGAGCACCACCTGTCGGGAAAAAGGGCACTATTCGCGATCGCGTCCGCTAGAGCGCCCTAGTTCGTAAGATATGGGATGATGCAGCCAAGGTGCATCATCCCATATCTTAAGATGCGTTTGCCCTGTGGATATGGCTCTTGCTAAAATACGGTCGCTTAATTCTAAGTGGTCAGTTACACTAATCATTTTTTTCTTGAGATCGGGGAATAAGCCAGTACAACGGTTTATTTATAACTAGAACTTTCTGAAGTTGGATTAAATAATTCCCACAATCCAACAAACCCGACAAAAAACGTATAAATGCCATAGGTTATAGGATTTTTATCACAACTGTCAGCTTTAAAAGCAGCGATTAAACCTTCAATAAAATGGGAGATTAAAGCGATACTTGCTAGCCACAATGCATAATAGAGGTTACTTGGTATAGAGCCATCAGTTAGCTGTAAATAAATATACCAAATTTCTAGACCTAAAGCGCAAGTAATCAAAATAATAGATGTTATTTTAATTAGAGAAAATAATTGCTTGTTCATGATCAGATTATCCTGGAGTTAAACCCATAATGTAAACTCTTTTACCTATGTTACTATGATATATAAGTAGTAGGACACAAGTAAAATTAACTGTTGAAATAGGGAGCAGGGACTTCGGAGCAGGGAGCAGACGGACTTTTGGCAACTTTACACAAGTTAATACAGCGATGCAGCTTCGGAACAGGGGGTTTCCCCCACTCGCGCTTTGCATCAAGAAGTGAGGTTTATTTTTGTCCAGGTACTTAGCGTTTGTATCTGGGTTGTGAACACACGAATTGCCTTGCGCGTAGCGCTATATTCCCCCTATTCCCTACTCCCTCCTCCCTACTCCCTCCTCCCTATATAAACCTTGTAACCCGGTAAAACCATGAGATTCATCAGCCCGAAAACTGACTTTGCTTTCAAGAAAATCTTTGGCTCAGATCAGAGTAAGGATATTCTGATTTCTTTCCTAAATGCCATGATCTACTCCGGTAACTCGGTCATCCAGGATTTAGAAATTATTGACCCCTATAGTGCTGGGGATGTAGTGGATTTAAAAGACAAGCTGGTGTTTGTGGAACTTCCGAAATTTACTAAGCAACTGGAAGAGTTGGAAAGTGTGATAGATAAGTGGATCTATTTTATCAAAGAAGCGCCCAACTTAGAAATTATTCCTGACCAGCTCAGGGAAATCCCACAGCTAGAAAAAGCCTTAACTATAGCAAATCAAGCGGGGTTGAATGTCTCAGAAGTGGAAAAACTCCGCAAACAGGAGATGGCTTTGGAGGACGCGCGAGGTGCATTGAGTTTCGCGAAAAGAGAAGGACGAGAAGAAGGGGAAAGAAATTTACTATTGCGACTGCTTGAGAGCCGTTTTGGTAAACTCACAACTAATGCCTTGGCATTAATCGAAGCCTTGACCCACCAAGACCTAGAAGGTTTATCAGAAGCCATCTGGGATTTTCAGACCAGTGATGACTTACTCAACTGGCTGCAAGAGCACTCTAACTAAAAGTAGCTATAGTAAAAAAAATACTAATTAAAGTAGGGTGTGCAAAGTTCTATTATCTAAAATACTCAAAATAACCAAACTGTTTTTGCCCACCCTACAAGCTGATGAACTAGGGGGCAAGTCCTTGAAGTAGTTTATAGCGTTTTTCTATTTGGTGAGGTACAGAGTTACTGGTTTTAGGGAACAGGAAACAGGGAAGAGAGAAGAGGGAACAGGGAAAAAATAATGTGTACCTCATTATGCTAAAAACCGCTATAGTCTAAACTCCATAAATTATCAATTCAAAATTAAAAAATACCCCCGAAATGAATTCAGGGGCTTGTATCCGTTGTCAACAATTCAAAATTATAAGGCTAGTAATTTTGTAAGCCGTCAGCCGTGAGCTAAAAGCTCACGCTACTTGAGGTGCTTAAAATAAACCTAGAACGAGATAATTTAATAATTCCAGATTCATGAGAATTGAGAGTCTGGGGAAAATTCCATGACTCGTCGCACAGACTTCGATACTGATAGCTGATACGCGACACGCTGATAGCTGATAGCTTATGTAATTTTGAATTTTTATTTAGCATTTTGAATTAAAAAAAATAACCTTTCCCTTAATTAACAGACCATGGATCACTAATCTCAGGATTAACAGACCATGGATCACTAATCTCAGGTATTTCCATAGCTTGTCGTCTGTGTTGCTGCTGTTGAATCCGATCGAGAGTACCCGTGGGAATAGAAGCAATCAGCTGACGAGTATAATCCTGCTGCGGTTCTCGATAAATATTGTCAGCGGGACCAATTTCTTCAATTTTGCCCTGGTTCATTACCATAATGCGATCGCTCATGAATTTGACTACACTCAAGTCATGGGAAATGAAGATATAGGTTAAGCCGAAATCCTCCTGCAATTGTTTCAGCAAATTCAGAACCTGTGCCTGTACAGAAACATCTAGAGCAGAAACGGATTCATCACAAATGATAAACTTAGGATTAAGAGCGAGTGCCCTAGCAATACAAACCCGCTGGCGCTGACCTCCAGAAAATTCGTGAGGATAGCGATTCATCCAGTCAGGATTTAAATCCACTCGCTCCAACAACTCAGCCACGCGATCGCGTTTTTCCTTACTATTACCCCCAACATCATGAATCAATAGGGGTTCCATCACAGCTTCCCCAATCTTTAGTCGTGGATCGAGGGAACTAAAGGGATTCTGAAACACAATTTGCATTTCACGGCGTAATTGCCGCAAACCCATACCCTTGATTTTGGTAATCTCTTTACCATCAAAGTTTACTTCTCCACCCATTGGTTCAATCAAGCGCAGCAATGTTCGTGCTAAGGTAGATTTGCCACAACCGGATTCTCCTACTAAGCCCAAGGTTTCACTGGGATAAACATCAAAGGATACTCCATTGACTGCCATCATATAGCGTTTCGTCCCGCCAAATACGCCTCGAATGGGAAAGCCTACCTGTAAGTTACGCACCGAAACTAATGGTGGTGTAGTTGTTTGGTTGAAGGTTGTTCGCGTAGCGTGGCCTTTTGGCCAAGGTTGTTTGGTTGAAGGTTGGGAGGTTGAAGGTTGGGAGGTTGAAGGTTGTTCGCCTTTAGCGTTCCCGTAGGGTAGGTTATCTGGGGAAGTTTGAAGCTGGAACCGGTCAACATTCAACCCTTTTGATTTTTCTCGGATCACCTGTTCTCCACTAGGAGTAGTTACCACCTCCATGAAGTCAGAAACAGTCGGTAGGTATGTTATAGTTTGGTCGAGAGTTGGGCGACAGGCTAATAATCCCTTGGTGTAGGGATGGTTTGGTTCAGAGAAAATTTTCCAGACATCACCCCTTTCCACAATTTTGCCTTGGTACATCACCGCTACGCTGTCAGCAATTTCCGCAATTACCCCTAAGTCGTGGGTAATAAAAATCATGGACATCCCTCGGGTATCCCGTAACTCCCTGAGCAAATCCAGAATGGTTGCCTGTACGGTAACATCGAGAGCAGTAGTGGGTTCATCAGCAATCAACACATCAGGGTTACAAGAAATTGCGATCGCAATCATGACCCGCTGCAATTGACCACCAGACAGTTCATGGGGATAGCGCTTTAATATTTCCCGTTTTTGCTGGTTAATGTGACGATTAATTAGCCGTTCCCCCGGTATAGCTTGACCAGGGTTCTCCCGACGGAATTCCTCTAGAAAAGTCTCTCTCAATTGTTGGTCGCTAGGGAGTAGCTTGACCTCTTGAAGACGAGCCATGGCTTGACGCCTTGCTTCTTTTAGGGAAACATCCTGGTGTTGCAGAATTGCTTCTGTCAGTTGAAACCCACAGGTATAAACTGGGTTAAGGGAGGTCATCGGTTCTTGAAAAATCATCGAGATTTGACCACCCCGGTAGGACTGTTTTTGATCAGGACTCACCCCTAGTAAATCCACCCCTTTTTCCCGAGTTGAGGGTCGGAAATAAATCTCGCCATTGGTAACCTTACCAGGATAGGGGATCAAACCCATTATGGCCAAAGACGTGACTGATTTCCCAGAACCTGACTCCCCCACAATTCCTAGGGTTTGTCCTCGACGCAGTTGAAAGTCAATGCTGTCAACGGCTGTGACCTGTTTTACATCGGTTTGGAATTGGACTTTCAGATTACGGACGTCAAGAACATTGTCAGTCATGGCATTCAAGAGGATTAAGTTAGCAGACTTAACTTAAATGATACAAAACTTGACTCTAGGGTTTACTCCCTACGTCAGCTATCAGCTGTTTTCTATCTTCAATCAGATCGATCTGGCTGCTACCTGGGAAGTAAGTATTCAGCTTATGTCCATAGCGCACGGTATTTGAGGTGCTTTTGAATAAAAGAGGTTTGTCAAGGATTTGTTGATAATTTTTAATCAAAGCCCCAAGGTCTTGCTGTGATTGCTATTTGGTAATTTGCCTTTCTATACCAGAGGGAAAATTAACCTTTGATCGTTGTCTGTAAAAGTTGGCGATATGCTCTGCTGGGCTGTATGCGATCGCTAACTAGATAACGCCCTTCCTAAAATTATAAAAGTCTCAAACGTTATAATTAGCAAACCATTAAATATTTGATCATGATTTATCACTAGATTGGTGATAAGTTTTTATGATATATTTGGAAATGCTATAGTAAATGTGGCGTAGGGTAGGTTAGGAACCGGCTCACCCTGATTTTATTAGTAGCCAGTGTTGGGACAGTCCGTCCAGAAATGAAACGGGCAAGATGCCCGTTCCACCAAGATGCCCGTTCCACCAAGATGCCCATTCCACCCACCAGCTCAAACAGCTTTTAGGAGATGCACCCCTTTCGGATTTATTTACAATAATAATCTCTAGTTCCTTTAGCATCCAGGGAGTCTCCCAGGCGATTCAAAGCATGAACATAAGCAGCTGTGCGCATGGAAACCGCTAGCTCCTGAGAAAGTGACCAAATTGTTTCGGTTTCTTCCACCATTTTCTCTTTCAGACGCTGATGGACTTCATCGAGCTTCCAATAGTGTCCACTCCGGTTTTGTAACCATTCAAAATAGCTAACGGTGACCCCTCCAGCATTAACCAATATGTCAGGAAAAACATAGATGCCTTTTTCTTCCAAACGATTGTCAGCTGTCGAGGTTACTGGTCCATTCGCTACTTCAAAGATATAGTTAGCTTTGATATTATCAACGTTTTCTTCAGTGATTTGATTTTCCAAAGCAGCGGGAATCAAGACATCCACATCTAAGCCTAAAAGGTCTTGATTAGTAATGACTTCATGCTCAACAATATTGCAAACGCTACCTCGACAGTAAACGGCTTTAATGCCTTGACTCGATGTTTTGTATTGGCGAATACTAGGAATATCTAAGCCTTTTTTGGCATAAATACCCCCTTGAGAATCACTGACAGCCACAACTTTATAACCAGCTTTAGCTAACAGTTGCGCTATCACAGCACCAGCATTACCAAATCCTTGCACGGCTACGGTGGTATTTTGAGGCAGTTGGTCAAATTTGGGCAAAATGGATTCAATCACAAAAAACGCGCCAGTGGCGGTAGCGGTATCGCGACCAATACTTCCTCCCAAGGCCAAGGGTTTACCTGTGACGACCCCTGGACTGATTTGACGGCGAATGACGCTGTATTGATCCATCATCCAACCCATAATCATGGAGTTGGTGTAAACGTCGGGAGCGAGAATGTCAATATCAGGCCCAATGAAATCTGCGATCGCATCGATGTAACCACGACTTAACCGTTCCAACTCCAGCTTCGATAAGGCTTTAGGATTTAGAGTAATTCCCCCTTTGCCACCCCCGAAAGGCAAATTTAAGGTAGCACATTTAAAGGTCATCCAAAAGGCTAAGGATTGGACTTCATCTAAACAAACATTGGGATGGTAGCGCACTCCCCCTTTTGCTGGTCCCCTGGTGGTGTCATAGCGAACCCGATAGCCCTGAAACATCTGTAACGAGCCATCATCCATGCGGACTGGGATGGAAACGCTCAAACTAGATTTGGGATATTTTAAGCGTGCGATCGCATCCTCCGAAATTGACACATATTTCAGTGATTTATGCAATCGTTTACTGGCATCAGCAAATAATGACTCAGACATGGCCTTATTTCTCCAGCTAACAAAATTTACCATTTACCCAGTCCTGGTTATTTAATTTAATCACAGAAAAAGTGTATATTTTGTTACATTATGCTAAGCTTTACTGGTTTAGAATAAACCTCTTGCCAAACTCACGACGCTCATGATTGCACTCCTCGCCGCCCTCTCAGCTTCCGCTGCGGCAGGAATGAGAATTGCCCTGCCCCTGTTGGTGATTGGTTTGCTCCACAGTGACCAACTCTGGTCGAAGGTACCGTTACTGTCACAGATTCATCCCCCAGTCTTGCTGACTATCTTGACAATTTGGTCATTGGTGGAGCTATTTGCCTCCAAAAATCTATTAGGACAGCGAGTCTTGCAAATAGTTCAGCTACTTTTAAGTCCTCTAGTAGGGGCAATTCTTGGTATTGCTGTGACTCAGTTTGCTGAAGAACTAACGGGATTTGTCTGGGTGGTGGGTATTGTCGGCGGCTTATTAGCCTTTGTACTCCAGTTAGTTCAAGTGGGATGGTTCTACCGTTTGCGTGGCTTACCTCTGTGGGTAGTGTTTCTTCAGGATTTTCTGTGCGTAGTTTTGATAATCTTAGCTTTTGATGCTCCTGAACAAGGAGGATTAATCGCTTTACTGCTACTGTGGTTAGCCATTCGCAGTGCTAAGCATTGGTATCGTTGGTATTTTCGAGGTAAGCGTTCCCGTATCAGTGATCAAAGCCATGACCAGAATCCTGACTGACGCGGATAACTTTTAGGCGAGAATTCCTGCGCTATATTCGTGGTTGGTGAGGGTCTCTTGGGAGCTCCGTTTTTAGATCTTTACTTATCCTGAGTAGATAATTTTGGGCTAATTTCAAACTGCAACTGTGAGCGGTAGAAACAAACATCAAATTCCATAAAGAAGTTAACTTGTCCCAAGATAAGCGGCACATTGGTAGCCTGTGTCCAGGCAAATACCAGTTGTACAGGCTCAAACTGGCCAACAACGGCTTGTGCAAGCACAACACGCGCTTCATACTGAGCCAAATTTCCCGTCAAATTCAGTGCTGTTGTTTGCCGTTCCCAGTCGTATCCAAGCTCGACCCCTATCAAATATGGCAGTACATTCACACTTGCCCCAGTATCCAACAGCCCGGATGCTGCCTGTGAACCCTGTTTATAAACTAAGGTAAAAGGCAAATACGGGCGAAAACTAGCTTCGCCTAAGGCTGTATCACTGGAAACAAATGGATATCGTTCAGGATTACCCATGATCTTGAGCTTTGACAGCCTGTAGCACTTTTAACATTGTATCCGCTGCCTCAACCGCATCATAAGGCGACCACACTGGGTAAGACTGGTCAGGTTTAATTAAATCCGTTTCTTGTTGGGCTAGTTCCGAAATCAGAATCTGTATGATATAGAACTTGTCTGAGCGACTCAGTTCTCTCAAGGTCGAGATTAGTTCTGATGAAACCATAAAACACTCCGGTCAAGTCGAGCGTACTTTTCTATTCTAATAGTCCTCGTCCGCTGCCATGAAGTTTTATTGGCTGGACTTCAGTATCTATAGCAATCCTATCTGATTCGTGAAAGAAATGGGCTGCTTTAAAGAAGAAGGCAGAAGGCAGAAGGCAGAAGTGAAAAGAGTTGGAGCTAGTTTTTAAAAAGTACACTTATTTGACAAATGAATGATTTAGGATTGCTATATTAATGCTTAAATTTATTGAACCTGATAGGTCCAGATTTCTACAGGAGTCTTCTGCTTAGTATTAGGGTGGGAATAATATTTATCCCCGCGCTCGATTAATTGCCATTGATCTGATGACTCTAAGTTAGCCATCTTTGCTTTAAAATCTTGGCTGCTTTCGTAAAAATCAGGGCGCATTAAAATTATATAACATTCTGGTTTAGTAATGCGAATTAACTCATCAAAAGCATGACTGGGAGCATGATTATAAGTAAATAATCCAACATTGATATTGGCATCAAATGAATTCGATGAGAAGTCTAAATGCTCTACCAAAACTTGCTGATATAACTCCCTATAGACATTTTTTTGACGCGCTTTATTCAAATTTACTGGGACAGATCAATAGCAACTAAGTGACGGTAGCCTTCCTGGTAGAGCCTTTGACCAACCAAGCCTGTTCCTGCCGCAGCATCTAAAATTTTTGCACAGGGATGCGCTTGAGAGCAATCTCGGCAATTTTTTGTAGTGATACGTAGTCGCCATAACCAGTAAAATCATGATCATACTCCTCAGCCCATATGTCATAGTTCGCGATAATTTATTGATTATTTTTAGAACTGTAAACTTTACTGACTCTATCTGTTATACTCATTTTTATTGCTGATAGTATTGTGCTTTTTATTAAAAATAAATCTTAACATTTAACCTTGCCCTCGGCTGAGAACTCGCATTTTAGACATTAAGTCATCTGTATCTACATAACAGCCAATTAGATACCGCGATCCACTGTTGAGATTAAAGTGGGTACGGGAATGAAGGATACGACGATTGTCAAAGGCGATTAAATCCCCTGGTTGTAGTTTGAAGCGGACTTGATAGCGACTTTCTTTGACACGTCGGTACCAGGTAAGCAGAGCGTTATAGCAGGCATCGACCTGATTGTAGGGCACTTGTAACGTACCTCGTTGGGAGGTAATGCTCCGTACTTCACGAATCTGATTATAGCGATCAAGGACAATCATTGGTCCTTCGACACGATAATCTTCTTCATTGGTACTATACTTCCATTCCCAAATCGTTTCACACAAATTGCGAAAGACTTCTGGCTCTGACTGACGCAAATCCTCTGCCACCCGAAATGCATCCACAAAAACATTCTTCTCACCCTCAGCATCATTCGTTAGGCAAAATAGCATTTGTACACCTGGCTGTAACTCACGAGTTGCCAAATCGGTATGTAATGGTAAGGCAATATTTGTGTAAGCTACACTATCAGCTAGAGGTCTGTTTATATCAGCACGGACATGGAAAAATAAACCGAAACTAGAATTGCGTAGTGACCCAATTAGGGCAGCCACGTCAGCACTCGATTGTTGTTCCGGTGGCAGATTCCGCAGTAAACCCAATCCGGTTGTGTAAATTGCTCGAATCCAGGCGGCGCTTTATTCTGGGTTGGTGAGCACAGTAGGACCATCAAAGGTAGAAACTGCTCCCAAAGATTCCCGATCCCAAAGCTTGCGCTCAAATTGAACTAGTGGAGTCAATTCTCCCTCTAGGTCGTAGGCATAGTGGCGCAACCAACCGGGATGGTAACGACTGATGTAATCTTCTGGCTGCCAGTGAATTACTAGAGACCCACTGTCGTCAACAGAAACCGATTCAATCGAGAGATTTTTGGCAACTTCATCGATTTCAAAGATTGGTTCGCGGGTAGATAGTTTAATAGAGTGTTCGGAAGCACAATTATCCCGTAGCCAAAGGGTATGAAAACGACTCTTCAACCCATCATCCCAAGTTACTTCCACCCCATTAGTTAAAAGCACTGCCTGGGTGATGAGCTGATGTGATGGGTAAGAGCTGATTCGTAAAGTAAATCTTAAGAAGTCTGAAAGCCTTGCTATGATTGTCTTTTCGGTATTAAATAGTTCAATTGTTCTATTTTAGCGCAAGCCTTATCCTACAAGGTTTAGTGCGAGTTTACGAATCAGCTCTAAGTATTAAAATCCGGTGTACGTGGTAATTCAAGGGTTTTTGTAATCATCAGTAGATTCTGTAAATTATCTAGGGTTTGCTGAAAAAGTCTTTTGGTATTGGTAGGAGTCAGGAGTTAGGAGTCAGGAGTTAGGAGAAATGGGAATTATATAGGAGGTAGTCGGAAGACAAGTCCGATGATTTTTCTGCTCTTGTCTGCCCAAAAGGCTAAGTTATTGAGCTTTTTCGACCGAAAAGCTGGCACTTTTTTCGACCCAACAAGGCTAAAACCTTTATCTGTCAATGCTTTGAGAGTTAATCAGCAAGCCCTATCTAGACAGCCTGGGAGCTATTTACTAAACTCCAGTGTCAAGATACGGCAATCGCAGTATCTTGAATAAAAGAAGCGATTGCATCAAATTTAGGACTACCAGCAGTTCTTCCAGGGGACAAGTCTTGGGGATAGGTTAATCTAAACTCTAGTTAGGATGAAACGCTCTCCTTTCCAGGAGTCCGATCCTCGATATTCTGTTCCTTCTGCAGATCAAGGGGGAACGTCTGCACATCACTAATAGTTTCAAAGTCTAAGCTGCCAACATCAATCTTGCGGACTTGACGGTTGTGTTGAGTATGGTAATAGGTTACCTTGTTTGTGAGATCCTGAGCCGTTGTCCAAAGGGTTGAACTCCGCATACCTGATTTGTCTAGATCTTCACCTTCAGATCCCTCGGATGCTCCGAGCGGAACATTAAAATTATCAAGTATACGAAACAATTCATACATCGTCTCAAGTCCGTCACTGGTTGGTCTTGCAGTTTGAGTAAAAGCAACAGCACGGATCAAACGTGATGGAGGTGTAAAATCTCCTGGAAGCCCAATCATTCCACTACCGCTACCTAATGGGCTAAAATTAATTGAGCCAATCTCCTGATCTGGAAGAGCTACAGCAGAGAGATTGACATAATTTCGTAAATTAGTGATATGCCAGTCGTATGTTGGGGCGTTAGTAAGAACCCCTAGTTCCGCATCAAAGATTTGTGGTTTGCCTTGTAACCATTCAATGACGATCTGTTCACCCGAAGGATCGCTGACCATCAAGTGAATTGGTGCAGGTATCTCAAGAGCTGGTTCAACAACGTTGACCACTACGATCTGGTTTATTGCCTGACGAACATCATCTAATGTGGCACAGGTGGAAAGAAGATAGTTGGCAACATCGGTCGGTGCCATTGACTTGTCTGCGATGATTGAATCATAATCTATATATTCAGCGAAACCTGGATGATAAAAGACTCCGGCAGTTAATCCCTTTTCATTCATACCATCAAAGACAATTGGCTGATTTAGACCATCTATTCCTACTACTCCATATTTGCCAGTCCACTGTATACCAGGCAAATGGACATTCTTATCGTTAGAGAGTTCCGTAACAAACTCGTGGCCTCTGGGCAGGATCAATATTCGAGATTCTATATCAAAGACACCCCATTCCAGTGTTCGACCATAGACCATAGCACCGTCTTCTGCTGTTAGGGTGATACCTGTGCAAGCATAAGCAACAGGCATTAGGCTAATTAAACAAAACATAAAGGCTAAAGCCAATGTCAGCACTCTTGATTTTATGTTTTTCATCACTCAGCTAATTTTTGATGCTGTACACAATAAGTTATACTTTTTTTCCTGTGAAGAAGGCAACGAGTAATTATGCCTAATTTTTCCATTCTACTGAAGTTTAGACTAACCTACTTCCCCAGGGCTATTTCATTCTAAATAGGTTTTTGAGTGTGTTAAGGCTAAAGCCAGCCCGACGCTGGGCTTGAGCCATATTTTGAAAACCATTGTCCCGATATAAATTCAGAGGCAAAGTTGCGTGCCAGTGCCCAAATTTGTAAGCCTAGGTGGGGTACGAATCCGTGAAGCATCTTCCCCTTTAGTTACCGATACGGACATAATGCACTTTGTTCTCCACTCCCCAATAGCCTCGAATCCGTTTGGCAAAAGCGTCAGCCGTATCGATAAATGAGGCAACAAAGAGCGCGAGTTTCGTGGGAAACTTCAA
>NZ_JAAHFV010000131.1:0-15788 GCF_010672755.1 Moorena sp. SIO1F2 | reverse complement strand
GTCGAGGCCGACGAAGTCATCGTGTGTGAGGGCTACACCGACGTCATCGGGTTCGCCCGGGCCGGTGTGCCGCGGGCCGTCGCCACCTGTGGCACAGCACTCACGGAGGACCACGTGCGTCTGCTGCGTCGGTTCGCCAAGCGAGTGGTGCTGGCGTTCGACGCCGATATGTTAGAGAAACCCCACAGATAATCCAGAAAGCCTGCCATTCACCGTATCCTTCTAACCTTCTAACCTTCTAACCTTAAACCTTCTAACCTTAAACAATAAACACTATTAATCTGTCTGGGGCAGTTTAATTTGAACTGCTCCTTCTGGTGTGATGATAACTTTACCACCTAGGGCTTCAATTCTACTAATGGCGATTTTGCTAGTGCGAGGGTCAGGGGAGTTATTTAAAACCATTGACCAAGCACTTACTTGAGCTATCTTACTAGTAGGATTGCGCCTTATAAATTCAGCAGTGTTGCGGGAAATTTCAGCAATGTTTTGACTTTGTTCATCAGGGGATTGACTTGCCCAATCGGCTGATTTTTCAAAGGATTGTTGGGCGGCTTTAGCGTCACCCAAAAATAATAATTCATCAATTCCTTTGTAACGCCACACATAATAAGACTTAGGGGGAACTTTAGGGGATAGTGACTGGAGTCCTTTTTCCATTAAGGCGACAGATTTTTCTGGCATTCCTGCATATAAGGAGCTACTACTAGATAGAAAGAAATAGGCGGTTAAAAATTTGGGGTCTCGGTTTATAATAACGTCAAAGTACTCTGGGCTAAGCTGATAGCTAGTAATTCGGCGAGCGTCTTGATCACCAAAGTACTGAAGGAAATTCAGAAATACCCAGTCAGCTAATACATTATCGAAGCCAAATGTAGGTAGTCTCTCAAGGAGATTGAGATACACTTGTGTTGCTTCTACATCTCGCTGGAGGTCTGCAGGTGAGGTGTTTTTGGAGCTTTGTTTGAGGGCATTGAGTTGGGGTTGCTGTAGCTTTCCAACTACTAATATACAACCTAGGAGAATTATGATTGCTCCTAGGGATTGGGTTAGTCTTTGAGGAAATTGCCAAGGCATCTGTTGTCCAAGATGAAGTATTAAGTATCAAGTACCGAGGAGACTATCAAAATATTCCCACCTGACTCTCAATTAACTCTGAGGGTAACTCTTCAAGAAACTGAGAAGGGTTAGCTGGTTCCCGATTCCCATAAAAGCGGCGCTCATGAGCATGGGACAAAAACAGTTGTTCCTGAGCGCGAGTAATCCCTACATAACACAGACGCCGTTCTTCCTCCAACGCGACAGGATCCCTAAGACTACGACTGTGAGGAAACAGTCCTTGCTCTAGGCCGACTAGAAAGACAATGGGAAATTCTAGCCCTTTAGCAGAGTGAAGGGTCATTAAAGAAACTGCTTTTTTCCCCTCTTCGAGGTTATCCATGTCAGAGGCAAGAGTTGCATTAGCAAGAAACCCTTCTAAGCTCGTTTCTTCGTTTTCTTCTTGAAATTGCTGGACTGCATTAAACAATTCTACAATATTTTCCAATCGATTCTCAGCTTCTTCAGTTCCTTTGTTTCTTAAATCGCCAATATAACCAGACTCTTCCATAATCCCTTTGAGAATCTCCAATGCTGTTCGGTCTTCCAATTGCTCCTGCCATTGAGACATAAGCTGAGAAAATTTCTTGACCGCTTTAGCTGACCTTCCCGCAAATGTATGAACTGAGGTTTCATCACTGAGAATTTCCCACAATGGAACTCCTAATTCTTGGGCAGCTGTGACCAGATTGTTAATGGTAGTTTGTCCAATACCTCGTCGAGGAGTATTGATAATGCGCAATAGACTAACAGTGTCGGATGGGTTTGCGATCGCTCTGAGGTAAGCCAGAGCATCTTTAATTTCTTTACGGTCATAGAACTTTAACCCACCAACTACAGTATAGAGAATATCCGCTCTGATCAAAACGTCTTCAAAGGCACGGGATTGAGCATTAGTACGATAAAGAATAGCAAAACTGCCGCCATCCAGTTCTGGATTTTGTCGTTTTAGTTGGATAATTTGACTGACTACAAACTGAGCTTCTTCCAATTCGTCATCAGCGGCAAAACAATAGATTTTTTCCCCGATACCCCGTGTTGCTCGCAGAACTTTATCAATCCGCTGGGTATTATTTTCGATCAGGTGGTTAGCAGCTTGAAGAATATTTTCCCTAGAGCGATAGTTTTCTTCTAGCTTGACCATAGTGCGAGTATCTTGGTCTGGTAAACCATCACCAAAGTCTTGCTGAAAACCCAGAAGGATGGTGAAGTCTGCCATTCGGAAACTGTAGATAGAGTTATGAGTAAGCAATCCATCGCTAAAGTAGACATGGTGCTTCTCTACCTCTAGGCTATACACCAAGCCACTGTATTCCTGACGCTGAATCCTAATTGGTTTCCAAACCACTGTTTTGCCACCCTGATAGACGGCTATATCCATCAGTTCTGGTAATAAATTAATCGCTGCTAGCTCGATAGTACTTTTACCCCGTCCGCCTTGATAGGCAATGTCAGGGCTGTAAATCGGGTAGTTTGGGTCGAGTCCAAAGTCTTGAAGACAGGAAATTCCCCGTTCTGGTAACACATCACCCAGTGCATTAAATAACTGCTCCAGCATCTGACGAGTGTACTCAGTGGCACCATTAATTGGTTCAAACGGGGCAGTGGGAATACCATAGCGTGCGGCAATATAAGACACTTTGAAGGAAGCTTCTGTCCGATTGTCGGTTACCACGAGAATCCAAGCGGCATCTGCTTTCTCAACCCTGGCTCGATAGCCTAACTGAAATCCACCATCGCTTTTAAATAGCTTGCACCATCCGACTCGGTACCACTGACCTCGGCGGATTAGGTAGACAACATGAGTCTTTTTCTTAGCTTGCTGATTCCACCGGATTGGCCATCGATGGTTTGGTGTGGAGCGAGTAGTTTGGCTATCAACAGTTACCTCAATCAGATGGCCACTAAAAGGACGACTGGCTTTGTTGAAACGATAACCTTCGACTCTGCCAACTACTGCGGAAGAATGAGGGTTATAGCTGACTAACCGATGTTGATTTGGGTCTAGTGCTTCGATGGGAACATATCCTTCAGTAGTGAGTACTTGAGTACCTGGTGGCTGACACTGGTCTGCATCCCCTACTACAAAAACTGAGCGATTCTGCCAATCCCACTGACTCTTTCGAGTTTCGCCATTGGTAGTCAATAAGCGAATCAGTTCATACTGAATGCGATTGGTATCTTGATACTCATCCACTAAAATGTGATAAAATTGCTGATGCCAGTAGCTTAAGACCGACTCATTCTGTTGGAATAGCCTCATTGGCACTAAGATGAGGTCATCAAAGTCCAAAGCATTGTTAGCAGCTAATTGCTCTTGGTAGTGACTATAGACATCAGCAATCACTCGTCCCCGGAAATTCGACTGTTCTAGCTCAAACTGCTGGGGAGAAAAACCACGATTTTTGGCATTGCTGATGGCATAGCGCACAGAACGGGGGTTAAATTTGTGGTCATCAAGATTTAAGGTTTGAGTGACAATGGTTTTAACCAGGGTCTGGGCATCGGATTCGTCAAAGATGGAAAAGTTCCGATTCCACTTCCGTCCCTGATCATCTTGATATTTATTGATATCGAAGCGGAGAATCCGAGCAAACAGACTGTGGAAGGTGCCAATCCACAACGGTTTGGTGATTGTTCTGTAAACACGCGATCGCAACTGGGTTTGTTGGTCTTCTGGCAGAAGCTCCAACCGTTGACCATACTTCTGTTCCGCCAGCTGCTGAGCAAATATTTGCTCAATCCGCCCTTTCATTTCCCGTGCGGCTTTGTTAGTGAACGTCACCGCCAAGATATTTTCTGGTGAGACCTTGTGTTTGAGAATCAGATTAGCAATACGATAGGTCAAGGCTCGGGTTTTGCCAGACCCGGCACCAGCAACGACTAACAAGGGACCGCAGAAATGTTCAACGGCTTGAAGTTGGGAAGGGTTAAGGTGGCTCAGGAAATCAGGGGTTGTACTCATAGGGGCGGATAAAATGCGATCGCAGATCTAGCTAGATCTATTTATCTTATAGCTGAGGCTATTCTAATGTTTAGTTTTTCCAGTGTGATTCTAAATATCCGATGATCTAGCAGCGCTCAATGGTCCATAAACACTTTCCCTACTCCCTACTCCCTACTCCCTACTCCCTACTCCCTACTCCCTACTCCCTACTCCCTACTCCCTACTCCCTACTCCCTACTCCCTACTCCCGATTCCCGATTCTTGACTGATGGTTTACACACGCCCCCTCGCTCGCTTAATTGAAGAGCTACAACGCCTGCCTGGAGTTGGTCCAAAGACTGCCCAACGACTAGCCCTTCATATCCTCAAGCGTCCAACACCGGAAGTCAAAGCCCTAGCGCAAGCGTTGGTGGAAGCCAAACAACAAGTTGGTTTTTGTAGAGTATGCTTTCACTTGTCTGCTGAACCGGTCTGCCAAATTTGCCGCAATTCCAACCGGGACCAGAAGACTATCTGTGTAGTTGCCGACTCAAGGGATGTGATTGCCATCGAAAAAACCCGCGAGTACCGAGGCCAATACCACGTTCTGGGAGGAGTGATCTCCCCTATGGATGGCATTGGTCCAGAACAACTCCATATCCAGCAACTTGTACAACGAGTCAGCCAGAAAACGATTCAAGAAGTCATTTTAGCCATCAATCCCAGTGTAGAAGGGGAGACAACCACACTATATATAGGTCAACTGATCAGGCCGTTTACCAAAGTGACTCGAATTGCCTTTGGTTTACCCATGGGGGGAGACCTAGAATATGCAGATGAAGTCACCCTAGCTAGAGCCTTAGAAGGACGCCGTGAGTTGGATTAAGCATTCGTGAGTTGGATTAAGCATTCGTGAAGGATGAATTATCAAGTGAGAAGATACTTCATCCTCCATCCTTCCATAAACTACTTCAACTTTTGCTTAATAAACGTCACCAGCTGACCTAACTGTTTCTTCAAGGCATCTATTTCCTGTTGCATTTTGGCAACCTTTGCCTTCAACTGCGCAATTTCCTGAGCTGATTCGACCGATGACTCAGCGGTAGCTGCACTAACTGGTGCTGGTGCAGGAGTTGCTGGTCGCTTCTTAGCCTTTTGCATGGATTCTTTGATAGCGTCCGTCAGCTGCTTTTTATTAAAAGGCTTTTCAATAAAGGCAAAATACTTAAAAGGTTCTTTAATTTTAGCAGTTACTTCTTCCTTTCGGCCTGACATTAAGACCAGAGGTATTGTTTGTAATTTAGGATCACTTTTAAGTTCATTAAAAATATCAAATCCACTCATTTTGGGCAGGATAAAATCTAACATGATAAAGTTAGGTTTTGCCTGGCGAATTAAATTAATTCCCTCCACCCCATCTTTAGCTTCGATGACTTCAAACCCCTTAGGTAACATCTCTTTGACATGCTTGCGGATTACCGTACTATCATCGATTACCAGGATTTTATGACTTGCCACGACTGACTCCTTTCCAAGGTAGTTTGAGTTAATTTTAAAAAAACAAATGTTGAATGAAGCGACTGTCGCCGACTCCAGAGGCTAATGTGGACACCCTAACTTAGGATCAGGGGAGTGCCAGTTTGCCTAGCGATGATCGACAAGTCACGACCTACCCAACTAAGATAACTCAGCCCTATCAATCTATAGCCATACCCAGATAAAAAGGTGTGGGAGATATGACAATCTATCCCTATAGCAAAGGGAACAGGGAACAGGGAGTAGGGAGTAGGGAGTAGGGAGTAGGGAGTAGGGAGTAGGGAACAAACATTCTCTCAATTGATTTAGGATTGCTATAGTTAGTGCCATTCTAGGGTAAGACCCCACACCCGTTCAGGGTGAACCTGTGTTGAGGCTCGCCCGTCCGAATGCGATCGCGCCCCGCGTGACCTAGAGCCAATCGCATTCCGATGCAAAGTACTTGGTCTGGTTCAGTTACGATTAACCAGTTCCTATTACGGCCTAATTTCCCCCTACACCTGATCCGCCCACACCCCAACCAGACACTGATTTCTCGGTGTAATCAAAACAACTTAACTGCCAATCTTTTCTTTCCACAACCAACGAGGCAAAGTAACCAGGCACAGGGGTTAGACCAGCGATAGACCAACGGTAAACTGCCTGAGGGTCTTTGTTGATGCTCAGCAAGGCAGTCGGTTCAGCTGGATTTACAGAAACTTCGACCTGTTCCAAGCCAGCTAGTCCTTCACCAATCGCTTTGAGATAGGCTTCCTTACTGGTCCATCCCTGGAAAAATGCCTTGTGCTTTTGCTCCTCAGACACAGAACAAATCACGGCATACTCTTGGGGGGAAAAGAAACGTTGAGCGAGTTGCTCAGCATCTGGCATTGGTCGCAGGTATTCTAGGTCAACGCCAATGCGCTGATCCCAGGTAATAGCATACAGAATTAGTCCATGAGAGTGAGAAACATTAAAACGGAGTCTTCTGCCCCCACAAGTTTCCTTGAGTGCTGGCTTGCCCCGCTTTCCATAACAAAACTCCACTTGGCGTGGGTTCATGCCCAAATAGCGACCCAAGATTTGGCGCAAAAGACCCCGACCTGCTATAAAATGCTTTCTATCCCGCTCAAAGTAAAATCGCTCAGCTCTTTGGTGCTCGTCCTCAGAAAGAGTGGTTGCCAATTTCTCAATCAATACTCCACTCAGCTCCAACTGCGCACGCCAGAGATGGACATCATGGTTCAATAGTTGTAAATCTGTTGGGGGAATTAGCCACACTGGGGTCATGGTTCAATAAAAACTCATAAACATTAGTAGTTTCACAGGTATACCCAATAGTCAAATTTCATAAATTTAATGATTTTTACAGATACTTAACAAGTTGGCTTAGTATTAAAGTTAATGTGATGTTAAGCTGCCATGAGCTTTCCAAAGAAATTTAAATTCTTGTTCCTTAGTTACTCCAAAGAACCTCAAACCCGTAAAATAGATCAGCTTTGTATAGGGAATAGATAGAGCCTATGAGTTTTATCCCATCTCCATCTAATCAAGAATCAACCTTCCCAGCTACTTCTGACCTGTTTCTGCGCCATCGACTTAAAATTGTAGAGGATTTGTGGGAATCTGTTCTCCTATCTGAATGTGGTCAGGAACTGGTCGATTTACTCAAGCAACTGCGGGAATTGTGTTCTCCAGAAGGGCAAGCCACTGAAGATCCTAAATCCTCAGTTGCTGATTTAATCAAGCAGCTTGACCTTAATGAGGCTATCCGGGCATCACGAGCCTTTGCTCTATACTTTCAGCTGATCAATATTGTCGAACAACATTATGAACAACGAAATCAACAACTCTCAAGACGCCGCTCTTACCGAAGAAGCACTGAACCTGAGTTAACCCCCTTCGGCCAAGGTATTTTAAAAAATGGTAATTCGTCTTTGTCAACTGTTGTAACCGTTGACAAAGAGGTGGAAATAGGCAATGAGGTTACTCAACCAGGGGGTGCCGTTACCAATGTTATCGAAAAGAGCCACCAGGAAAACCAAGGATCCGAAAGAAAATTAGGGCTACTGGATTGGTTATTTCCCCACTTACACAAGCAGAATGTGCCACCAGGTCAAATTCAGCGGCTGATTGACAATCTTGATATTCGCTTGGTTTTCACAGCTCACCCCACAGAAATCGTTCGTCGTACCATTCGGGGTAAACAGCGACGGATGGCTAAGATTCTGGAACAATTAGACCAAGCGGAGCAAACCTATGGTACCTTAGGAATCACTTCGTCCTGGGAGGTGACTGAATGTAGCCAAAAGCTCATGGAAGAAATTCGCCTCTGGTGGCGCACCGATGAGCTACATCAGTTTAAGCCGGGAGTACTTGATGAGGTAGATTACACTCTTCACTACTTCCACGAAGTACTGTTTGATACAATACCCCAATTGTATAGTCGTTTCAAGCAAGCGTTGAAGGGTTCATTCCCCTGGCTGAACCCACCCGCTAAGAACTTCTGTCATTTTGGCTCTTGGGTAGGGTCAGACCGGGATGGTAATCCTTTTGTGACTCCCCAAATTACCTGGCAAACTGCCTGCTATCAGAGGAATTTGGTGCTGGGGAAATATATAAATGAAGTTAGCCATCTGACCGAATTATTGAGCCTGTCGTTGCACTGGTGTGATGTGCTACCGGAACTGTTGGACTCTCTAGAACAAGACCGCTCTCAATTGCCAGAGGTTTACGAACAGCTCGCCATTCGCTATCGGCAAGAACCCTATCGACTTAAACTGACCTACGTTAAGCAAAAACTGGAAAACACCCGTGAGCGAAACCAACAGCTTGCCAATGGTATGCCTGTACCAGATGAGATGGCTAATGGTAAAAGCTGGAGTTTTTACCGCTCAGGAGAAGAATTCTTGGCAGAACTAAAGCTGATTGAGAGTAATCTGGTGGAAACCGGGTTGAACTGTCGTGAGTTAGACAATTTAATCGGTCAGGTGGAAATTTATGGCTTTTACCTGGCTCACCTAGATATTCGCCAGGAAAGTTCTCGCCACTCAGAAGCCCTCAGTGAAATTGCTGAGTACCTGCAAGTTTTGCCTAAGCCCTACAACTTGCTATCGGAATCCGAAGCATGCTTGTGGTTAACCGCTGAGTTGCGAACCCGACGTCCATTAATCCCAACAGAACTGCCATTTTCGGAAAAAACCTGCGAGACTATCGAAACCTTCCGGATGGTGCGGCAACTGCAACAAGAGTTTGGTCCCCAAATCTGCCAAACCTACATCATCAGCATGAGTCATACGGCCAGCGATTTGTTAGAAGTCCTCTTGTTGGCGAAGGAAGCTGGTTTGTATGACCCGGCCACTGGTCAGGGAACCATTCGCGTGGTGCCACTGTTTGAAACAGTGGAAGACCTTAAGCGTGCTCCAGCAGTGATGAAATCCCTGTTTGAGCTACCCTTGTATCGTGCTAGTTTGGCTGGTGGATATCAACAGTTGCAGGTTAGCCCATTAAACCTACCCTACTCGAACGCTAAAGGCGAACAACCAAATAACCCTGGCCAAAAGGCCACGCTACGGGAACAAGCGTTAACCTCTCCTAACTTACAAGAGGTAATGCTCGGCTACTCTGACAGTAATAAAGATTCTGGCTTCCTCAGTAGCAACTGGGAAATCCACAAAGCTCAGAAAGCCTTAGAGCACGTGGCCCAAGAGTACGGTATTGTTTTACGGATCTTCCATGGTCGTGGTGGTTCAGTCGGTCGTGGTGGTGGTCCATCTTATGAAGCTATCCTGGCGCAACCAGGTCGTAGTATCAATGGCCGAATCAAAATTACCGAACAGGGGGAAGTCCTGGCTTCTAGGTACTCTCTGCCAGGACTAGCGCTCTATCATCTGGAAACAATAGCCACAGCAGTGATTCAAGCTAGCTTACTAAATAATGGCTTTGATGATATCCAGCCCTGGAATGAAATTATGGAGGAGTTAGCTCAGACCTCCCGTACCCATTACCGAGCCCTGATTCACGACCAACCGGATCTGGTAGATTTCTTCCATCAAGTCACACCGATTCAAGAAATTAGCCAGTTGCAAATTAGTTCTCGCCCTGCACGGCGTAAATCAGGGAAGAAGGATTTAAGCAGTCTGCGGGCAATTCCCTGGGTCTTTAGCTGGACTCAAAGCCGCTTCCTGCTACCGAGCTGGTACGGTGTTGGCACTGCCCTACAAAGCTTTGTCGATCAGCAGCCAGAGGAAAATATCAACCTATTGCGCTGTTTCTATTCAAAATGGCCTTTCTTCAAAATGGTTATTTCCAAAGTAGAGATGACCTTAGCGAAGGTGGATTTACAAATTGCTCACCACTATCTCAAGGAACTTTCAAACCCTGAAGACCTGGAGCGCTTCGAGCATTTGTTTGAGCAAATTGCTAAGGAATTTAACCTTACCTGCAATTTAGTCCTAACGATCACAGGACACCAAACACTGCTAGATGGCGACCCAAATTTACAACGGTCTGTACAGTTGCGTAATGGTACCATCGTCCCCTTAGGATTTTTACAGGTATCTTTGCTCAAACGCCTACGTCAACATAGCAACCAGGTAACATTGGGTGTGGTTCAATCCCGGTATAGTAAGGGAGAGTTACTACGAGGAGCCTTATTGACGATCAACGGTATTGCTGCTGGCATGCGTAATACTGGGTGACCTGTAAAGAATGGAAAGTGAAGGATGAAGGATGAAGGATGAAAAACGAACCAATGGCGAATAAATTCCCCATTGTTTAGTTTTTTTTTGTCCGGAATCCTTGTAATGGCAAATTTAGCACTAATGATTAAATAGGTGTTCAACTCTTTGTATATCCTTATGGCGGTGTCTGGCTTGCATCCTTTGTTTCCATTCTCGAATCGCGATCGCAGTTTTTTCTGTAGGAGGTGTATACTTCTGACTTTTCCCGGTGTTTTGCTTTGGCTGTCGTTGGTTTTGATTAGCTTGAGGTTGAATAACTAGAAACTCGGCAAGATTCTCTTGAAGTAATTTATGATCCAAGGCCCTTAGGATCGCTCTTGCGTTTGAATAACGCTCTTTGAGGGAAATAGCCAGCATTCTGTTGAGAATATTAGCAAAGGAATCACTCAATTCCAATGCTTTGCCCCACTTCAGTTCACCAGTTTGGCGCTCGCTCTGAAATGGTAGGGGGGCTTTTCCAGTAAGTAGGTAAATACAGGTAACCCCTAGGGAATAAATATCACTGCTATACACGGGTCGTAGGCTAAACTGTTCCGGTGGTGCAAATCCTACAGTACCGATGAAATGGGTAGTTGGGTTTCTGACACTGCTATCTGATACTTGGGCAATTAACTCCTTAACTGCCCCAAAATCAATTAGTACCAACTGACCATCATGAGAAAGAATAATATTCTGAGGTTTGATATCACGATGTATTACCCCATGGTCATGGATGTACTGCAATAACGGTAGTATGTCTCGCAGAAAATCTTTAACGGCTCCTGGGGATAAGCAACCAGAACGCCTCACCAACCGAGCTAGGGTAATGCCTCGAATGTACTCTTGAACCAAGTAGAATTCTCCATCGTCTACGAAATAATCGAGCAGCATGGGGATCTGGGGGTGAGTCCCCAGTTTGTTCAAAATTTTTGCCTCTCTTTCAAACCGCTGACGAGCATTATGTAATGCTTTTGGCTCACTGAATTTGGGGCGAAGTTGCTTGATGACACAAAACGGCTGACCCGGTAAGGATGTATCTTTGGCTAGAAAGGTTACACCGAAACCACCTCGACCAATCATCCGTAACACTTCATAGCGTGCGCGAAATAGCTGCTTTTTGCCACAAAGTTGACCTAACTCGGTATTCTTTAAGACATCACTGTGAAAAGAAGATAGCTTGACTTGCGGGAAATTCATTTATTTTTATATAGAAGGAGTAGCCATCAGCACCGATATGCTTTTAGTTTAGGCGTAAATATACGGGTTTGGCAGAATTATTCAGAGAGAAAAAAAATTTCCTACCGTTAATTAAAAATTAGGTAAAGTTGGTTGATAATACAGGGGTAAACCGAAAATATGACTATGCATCACAAACTAAACGAAGCCTTGGACCAAGGTCGTTGCCTGAAAGTAATTAGTGGCTTAAATACTTTTGATCCCGAGAAAGTTGCTGCTGTAGTCAAAGCAGCTTCACGGGGTGGAGCGACTTTTGTCGATATTGCCGCCTCGCCCGATCTAGTCAGGTTGGCACGAGGGTTAACGGATTTACCAATTTGTGTTTCTGCTGTAGAACCAAAGCAGTTTGTTATTGCTATCCAAGCTGGTGCTGATCTGATTGAAATTGGTAACTTTGATAGCTTTTATGCTCAGGGGAAGTGGTTTGATGCTTCCGACGTATTGGCACTGACCATTGAAACCCGTAAATTACTCCCCAATATAACCCTATCAGTAACTGTCCCCCACATTCTAAAGTTAGATCAGCAAGTAGAACTAGCGGCAGAATTAGTCAAAGCGGGTGCCGATATTATTCAAACTGAAGGGGGTACCAGCAGTAAACCTCGCTCCGCTGGCACCTTGGGTTTAATTGAAAAAGCGGCACCAACCTTGGCAGCTGCCTATGAAATTTCTCGTGCTGTGTCAGTACCAGTGTTGTGTGCTTCCGGGTTATCCAGTGTGACCGTTCCCATGGCCATTGCCGCTGGTGCTGCTGGTGTTGGCGTTGGTTCCGCTATCAATCAGTTAGATAGCGAAGTCGCAATGGTAGCAGCGGTTCGCAGCTTGGTAGAATCCCTCGAAGGTGTCAAGGGTGAAGGGTTGAAGGTTGAAGGTTGAACGCGATCGCGTGGCCAATAGGCCAAGGTTGAATGTTAGATGGTTGAACGCGATCGCGTGGCCAATAGGCCAAGGTTGAATGTTAGATGGTTGAACGCGATCGCGTGGCCAATAGGCCAAGGTTGAATGTTAGATGGTTGAACGCGATCGCGTGGCCAATAGGCCAAGGTTGAATGTTAGATGGTTGAACGCGATCGCGTGGCCAATAGGCCAAGGTTGGATGCTTGAAAACTACTCCTTTAACCTTCAACCTGTTAACCTCCAACCTGTTAACCTCCAACCTGTTAACCTTCAACCTGTTAACCTTCAACTTGTTAACTTTCAACCTGTTAACCTCCAACCTGTTAACCTTCAACCTGTTAACCTTCAACCTATTAACCTTCAACCTGTTAACCTTCAACCTGTTAACCTTCAACCTTCAAACTAAACAGTCCTTCAATCCATAAACTACCTGTTGCTGTTCCTCAACGGTAAGTTCTGGGAACATTGGCAGGGACAATACTTCATGGCAGACTTGCTCAGCAACTGGAAACTGACCGATTTGATAGCCTAAGTCTTTGTAGACTGGCTGCAAGTGTAACGGCAGGGGGTAATAGACCATAGAACTAATACCTGCCTGCTTTAATTTTTGGCGTACCTCGTCCCGATAGTTGCTATTGCTGCTATCTTGAGTGAGGCGAATGGTGTACTGGTTCCAGACGGAATGTCCCCCAGGGGTTTCCCGAGGCCGGATGATCTCAGGTAATGGCTCCAATAACTGGTGATACCGGGTTGCTACCTGACGACGGGCATTGTTCCAGCCATCGAGATAGGGTAGCTTTACGTTAAGAATAGCGGCTTGTAGGGCATCTAAACGACTGTTGATACCATTGACTTGATGGTAATAGCCCGAGCATCTGCCGTGGTCTCTTAGCATCCGTATTGAGGCCGCAACAGTTTTGTCATTAGTAGTTACCGCACCACCATCGCCACAGGTTCCCAGATTCTTGCTGGGATAGAAGCTAAAGCAACCAATATGTCCAATACTGCCAACCTTTTTTCCTACCCATTCAGCACCAGTCCCTTGGGCGCAGTCTTCAATGACTGCAAGACAATGAGTCTTGGCGATATCCATCACAGCAGTCATATCCACTGGCTGTCCGAACAGGTGAACTGGTATGATTGCTCTAGTATTATGGGTAATCGCTTTCTCAATCTGATTGACATCGATATTAAAGGTTTCGGCATTGATATCGACAAAGACTGGGGTAGCACCAACTTCAGCAATTACTTCAGCGGTAGCGATAAAGGTGAAGGGTGTGGTAATTACCTCATCACCAGGTCCGATATCTAAAGCTCGCAGGGCGAGATAGAGAGCGTCTGTACCAGAGTTACATGCAATGCATTCCAGGGTACCGGTGTAAGCCGCAAACTGTTGCTCAAAGTGTTCTACAACTGGACCACCAATATAACGTCCAGAGGAAAGAACGTCACCGACAGCAGCACTGACTTGTTCTCCAATAACTTGGTACTGCCGTTTTAAGTCAAGAGGGGGTATAGTATTCACTTGTTCCTCACACCTTAAGTTGTTTTCAATTAAAACAGAATTTTTTGCAAAAAGGGTTCAAATTTTACCTGCAGCTTACTTTTCACTCCTGGCCTTGAAGGTTTGTTCGCGTAGCGTGGCCTTTGGCCAAGGTTGAAGGTTATCTGGTTGAAGGTTGAAGGGTTGAATGGTTGAAGGGTTGAATGGTTGAAGGGTTGAATGGTTGAAGGGTTGAATGGTTGAAGGGTTGAATGGTTTGAAGCTGGGATGCTGGGATGGTTGATGGTTCAAAACTAGTCTTCAACCGGTTAACATTCAACCGGTTAACATTCAACCTGTTAACCTTCAACCTATTAACCTTCAACCGGTTAACCTTCAACCTGTTAACATTCAACCGGTTAACCTTCAACCGGTTAACCTCCAACTGCCATCACAATTAACAGAGGATCTGACACAATAGATTAAAACAAGTTAGCTGTGGTGGCTGGTGGATTCTTTGATTGAACTCGATATTAGCGATTTAGCGTGGGGATTGGGCATGATGGCGATCGCAATTGGTTTATCCAGCTGGCAAAGGCTGGGTTTGGAAGTTCAACTAGCGATCGCAACTGGCCGAACTATCGTGCAACTCATTGTTGTGGGATATGTACTGGCTGTGATTTTTGCCTTAGATCACCCGATCCCTGTTTTAGCTATCTTAATGGTAATGCTGACTATTGGTACGATTACTGCCCGCAATCGGATTAGTAACCATAAGATCCCGAGACTTTTACCAATAGTATTCAGTTCCCTGTTCTTTAGTACAGCATTGACCTTAGTCTATACAAATCTATTGATGATTCAACCAGAACCTTGGTATGCACCCCAGTACCTGATTCCCTTAGGAGGTATTGTGCTGGGCAATGCCATGAATGGGGCTGCGATCGCAGGGGAACGCCTAGTTAGCACCATTAGCAACAGCACTCTGGAAATCGAAACCCATTTAAGTTTAGGTGCAACGGGACAACAAGCAGTAGCCGGTTACCGTAAGGATGCGATTCGGGCTGGGTTGATTCCTACTCTTAACTCCATGATGGTAGTGGGACTGGTCACCTTACCGGGAATCATCACAGGTCAATTGTTAAGTGGTATTGATCCCTTGAATGCTGCTTCCTATCAGATATTAATTATGTTTATGCTCGCATTTACTAACTTGATCGCAACCTTATTGATAACTTATGGCTTGACACGGCAATTTTTTAATCAGTCTGAGCAGTTAACGATATAGCATTTATCCATTGGGTGAGGTACACAGTCCCATGTTTTAGGGAGTAGGGAGTAGGGAGTAGGGAGTAGGGGCAAGAGAATTGAGTGTACCTCATACTCATCACTCTTGAGGCAATTGAGCAAATTCTTCGGAATAGACTTCAATCACCATATCTGGATCATCACGCTGAGAAAGCGATCGCATAACCTGACCCAACAATACCGGCTTGGATACACCAGCTTCGGGATGGATAATCGTCCGGGCTCGAATCGTTAACTGGTTATTTGCGCCACCGAGGCGTCCATAGGAATAAAAATTACTAGCAGCTTGGCGCAGTGTTGCTTCTACTTCCGACTCTGTCGCAGTAGGGGACAAAGCAATAACTGTTTGGTTGCCACCATTATCGTAGACTACAGTATATCGGATTGCCCCTGGAATGGTAGTACGGGTAAAGGGTACTAATGATAAGGAGAACAAGCTAGCGGTTAGCACTAGCATAAACCCAGTGACTCCTACCAGACGAAACCGCAGACCCCATTTGAAGATAAAACCGAGTATAGCAATCAAGCCACAGGCTAAAGTCAGAATACCTGCCCATTGAGTGTAGATCAGAAAATCAGCTGTTGTTGGCATAGTAGTTTATAA
>NZ_JAAHFV010000130.1:0-15822 GCF_010672755.1 Moorena sp. SIO1F2 | reverse complement strand
AGCGGATACATTTAACCAGGCAATTCCCGGCAAAACCCGGAAGCCGTGTACAGCACGTCGGTTATCGACGAGGAGGTATCCCTCAAAGCTTTTAGGTAAATCCCAAAAGCGCCATTATGATCACGGTCAATGGTGTGGCCACAATTTGGGCATTTAAATCGTTTAGAACTGCCTAACTTGCTGTGAATGTGGCCACATTTAGTACAAGTCTTGGATGTGTATTCTTCAGTGACGTCTACTACAAAACAGCCTCTTTTGGCTGCCTGATGCTTCAATGTCATCTTGAATCGATAATGTGCCCAAGACATCATTTTTCTAACGGTCTTGCTTCTTATTTTCCTCTTGGTTTTACTCACCATTTGAGATGTCTCAAATTTGGGAAGGTAAATAACTTGATACTCAGAAGTGAGGAAACAGGCAACCTTTTTGTGAGCTTCGTCTATAAGATTGCGAATTTTTACTCTCATTCGCTGAGCGGCCTTCCTGATCTTGAATCTTTTTCTTTTATTTTTAGATCCCTTAGCTAGAGAGGCGCGAGATATTAGATTATCTAAGTGGCAACAAAGGCGGTAAACTCGTCCAATGTCTCCTGAACCTATATCTAAAAACCTCTGGCCGTCAAATCCAGTCAAAAATGTCCTTACTCCAGGATCTAAAGCAATACTTCTATCTGGCAGAGAAGGTTTAGCAGGTTTTTCGTCTATGGCAAAAGTAATAAACCAACGTCCTCGATCAATAACCAGAGTAGGGTCATGAAGGATCTTTTCTGGCATTGATTCGCTACTATGAAAAACCCTACCTTTCGTCTCTTTTGGGTAAAAAGTCCCTTTCCTGAAGTTAACCTTATTGAACCTGATCGATTGAACTGGATCTGAAAACTTCCTAAACTTAGCTTCTCCGTCTACCTTCTTGGCTGCTTTATGAGCTTCAAATGCTTGAAATATTGCCGATTCCCTGGGGCTGTAAGGTGTTTTACTAACCCATTCAGGGACCTCTGACATTATTTTCTTTCTAAGGTCGTATTTCCCTATTTTTGTGGTTTTCAGAGTTGCGATAGCCTGATTGTAACACCATCTCGCGGCATTAATCCAAGTTCTCCATTTTAGCTTTAATTCAGTTTCCGGGTAGACTCGGATCTTCTTTGATAACTGACTTGTATTTCCTGAGTCCATAGAGTCTACAACTGAAGACATGGACGATGGCAAGGATGTCTTCCACCATCTCTCGTTCATCAGATAGATTTGACTGGTCGAGAACCACGATTCTGCAACCGTTCTGTTCACAAATCCATTCGATAAGCTCGAATCCAAATCTTGCCATCCGGTCTTTGTGAGCGACCACAATTTCGCTGACGTCTCTTGACAAAACTCGTCCCAATAAGGCTTTAAGACCTTTTCTGCGGTAGTTGAGTCCTGTACCGATATCTTTGATGACTTCCGCGTTCGGGAACTTCCCTTGAAGGAACGCCGCTTGCCTTTCGAGGTCTTCTTTTTGTCTTCTGGTAGAGACTCTAGCGTAAATAATTGTTGGTTTGTTCTTGACTTCTCCAAGCACTGAATCGACATCATAACGTCGCTGGTTACTTGGGGTTCTAATGGTTTTGATTTTGCCCTCCTGCTCCCAGTACCTGAGTGTTCGTTCAGATACTCCGAGGATTTCGCGGGCTTTCCTGGGTGGGACATACCTCATAGTCTGAGTTGGTGCGATTCTTTATATATACTAACAGAGACTGCCGGGAACTGCCGGAGATTGCCTTAAAAAGATACTTCTATCTTTGGCCGATCGCATTCTTAGTCATAGCTGCGATCGCTTTATCAGTAGCTTTCGGTAAATGATAGTACTTGCCACCGGCTTGTTTGGCCAATTCCTTGGCAAAACCAGTAGAAACAAACTTACTCTCGGTATCAATTACTAATAATTGAACCCCATTAGCTCGAATGCGAGCGGCAATTTCCAACAATTCCCCTTTAATATCTGGCTTTTCGCCTTCTGGTAGAGGTTCTCCCAAGGAACGAGCTAAGGGAATATTGCCCCGACCATCAGTAATTGCCACAATTACCACTTGACCAATATCCCCAGACAATTGAGCATTCATGCCCACATGCACCGCCTGAGTCAATCCATGAGCTAAAGGGGAACCGCCACCACAAGGTAATCGCTCCAAACGCCGCTTTGCTAAAGCAATGGAACGGGTAGGGGGTAACAGCACATCGGCTTGTTCTCCCCGGAAGGGAATCAGGGAAACTTGGTCACGGTTTTCATAAGCTTCCGTCAGAAGCTGCATCACTGCTCCTTTTGCAGATTGCATCCGGTTTAGAGCCATAGACCCTGACGCATCTACTACAAAAACTACCAAGGAGCCAGCTCTTCGGGCTAATCGCTTGGATCGTAAATCCCCTTGTTCGATAATCACCCGACGGTTAGGATGACGTTGCCTACGAGCTTTTTGATAGGGTGCAGCAGCTCTGAGGGTGGCATCTACAGCAATCCGCCTTACTTTCCCCTTCGGTAGTATCGGTTTGACATACCGACCCCGGTCTTCTGAAAAGATAATGCTACGGTTTCCGGACTTACCTTGCCGTTGTGCCATCTGAGCAAAGTAAAGCACACTAGGGTCAAGTATCACCCCTTCTGGGTCAAAGAGAAACTCTTCCGGGATACTCGGAGCTTCCTGTTCTTGCTCCTCTGAGTCATTGTCGTCCTCCTTGTCTTCCTCTTGGTCTTGCTCTTCCTGAGATTGATCTTGTGGGGGTGGGGGAGGAGGAGGTGGTGCTTCTTCTGGTGGTGTTTCTACCATAGTCGCACGGGGGACAATTACCAATTCCACGGCCCGACGCAAATCCTCGGAATTAACTGTCTGACGACCATCTAAGGCTGCTGCAGCTTTAGCCACTCGAACCGCAAACAGTTCTGCCCGATGACCTTGGACACCACCTCGGATGGCTTCATTGACGAGATAGGTAATTTGGTCATGGGTAATCTCAACATCCTTGAGCCACTCTCGCGCTAGAATAATATCCGTCTTAAGGGTATCCAGATCCTCCTGGTATTCCTCCAGAAACTGCTGGGGAGAGTTAGCGTATGCGATCGCTTGTTCTACTGCCTCCACCCGTTGCTCTAAGGCCAACACACCGTCAGCAGAGAGGGTAATGGCAATTCTGTCCAATAAATGTTCCCGTAATGGTCCCTCGTCGGGATTGTAGGTAGCAATTAAAATTGGTTTGCAGGGATGTTGGAAACTAATGCCCTCTCGCTCAATTAGGTTGCGCCCTTCGGTTAAAACACTCAGTAGCTGGTTAGCAATTTGGTCATCAAGGAGGTTAATGTCATCTACATACAACACACCCCGATGGGCTTGGGCTAGTAATCCCGGTTGAAAGACAGGTTCCCCTTGTTTAACAGATTGTTCTACATCCACCGAACCCAGGAGTCGGTCTTCGGTCACTCCTAGAGGAATTTGGACGAAGGGAGCTGGGATGATTTCGGTATCTGGAGAACCGTCAACCTTCAACTGTTCGTGTAACTGTTCCTGTAACTGTTCCTGTAATGCTTCCTCTGGAGTACAGTTACTCAAGGAACCCTTAACCACTTCAATTGGGGGGAGCAGGGTGTGTATTGCCCGTGCCATCACTGATTTAGCTGTGCCACGGCGTCCTGCGATCGCAACGCCTCCTAATCCAGGGTCAATGGCGGCGAGGAGGAGGGCGAGTTTAATGGCTTCTTGACCCACCACGGCGGTGAGGGGAAAGCTAGGGTTGGCAGGTTTTGTGGTCAGTGCGGGCATAGAGCAACTATTGTCAAACTTCCCTGAGTCAAATCATAGTAGTATAATAGTACTCTTTTACGACTCCTTATGGTTTATTTAGCTCCATGGGAAATTCTTGAGGGGGACTTTCCAATACTAAATTGATCTAGGAATCTAGGTCTGACCACAGTTATTGTAAAGACTTGTGATCCTCGGGTAATTCTAAAACCACCCGATAGGCCGTCGAATCGTATGATGATTTGTTCATGGTACCCGCTGTTGCCGCAAAAAGTATCCGGAACGTGCGCCAGATTTGTTCATTTGACTTGTCGATAATATCTGCTTTTTTTTCCATCCAGCGCTCATACATACCCTTAGCCCAAAGATAATAGTTGCGACGGTCGTTATAGATGGCTTGGATCTCAAATGGTGATTCTTTAACAGCATCGATAAATTCCGGCATATACACCATCCGAAAGGTTCCCGGCCAGATATACTTAGTAATAAAACTGTGCGTGCCAAATGACTTTTTGTGTGAGGCAAAGTCGAGATATACTCGTCCGCCAGGTTTAAGATAGTTCAAGAGACGCTCCATTACTCGAGGATAATCTGACAAATCTTCGATTACCCCCATCATGACTATGCCATCATATTTCTGGCTGGGTTGGAAAGAGAAAAAGTCTTGATACTTGACCTCTGCATCAAAGTTATTTTTGTCAATTAAATCTTCTACATACTGTTTTTGGTGGTTGGATAAGGTAATTCCAGTCACACGGATATTTCGGCGTGCGGCAAAACGCACGAAACCGCCCCAGCCAGAGCCAATATCCAGTACCGAATCATTCGGTTTGAGATTAAGAGATTGAAAGGCAAAGTCTAACTTGCGTTCAGCTCCAACCTCTAGGCTATCCTCATCTTTCTCATATATCCCAGGAGTATAAGTATTGTAATCGGTATCCATGGCGAACAATTGGATATTATTGGAGTCATAATGCTTTGATATCCAATCTGGATTGCATTTTTCCCGCCCAAGTAAGATGGGCTTGAGTCGCCGACCTATCTTTAGCAAAATATGCTGATCGGATAACAGCTGCTGGAAGGACATGGCCTTGATTAAGTCCCCTTCGAAATCAATATCACCCTTGATGTAAGCTTCCACTATCAGTAATTGGTCTAAAGACATTAGAGCTTTTCGACCAGCTGGATTTTTGATGTATATATCCAAGATCGGTTTCTCTTCTCCAATAGTGGTGAGTGACCCATCTTCCAAATGAATTACAAAGCTAATTGGTAATTTGCCACCTTTGGATAAGGAGGAGACGAAGTTCCTTACAAACTGGTTTTCAATCATGGGTAACGTCAGATGCTATTGCTTTTCCTGCAATTACCTTACCCCACTAGCTGTCAGCTATCATGCTTAAAATAAATCTCGTTCGCGCAATTGTCAATCTACAATATTCTCAGGCATTGTCCGGCATTTCCAACTGGAAGAATGCCGATTAACCCGCGTCCAGGAGTGATGGTGATGAATCCCAAGGCTATTTTAGGACTGCTTAAGGAAACATTTAAAGAATGGAAGGACGATAACGCATCTAGACTAGCAGCAGCATTATCCTATTACATGATTTTTTCCCTAGCGCCAGTGTTAATAATTGCGATCGCAATTGTGGGGTCTATTTTTGGGGAAGAGGCGGCTAAGGGCGAGATTGTAGAGCAAATCCAAGGATTGGTTGGGGAACAAGGGGCACAGTTTATTCAGACAGCCATTACTAATGCCCATCGGCCTGATGCTAGTGGGGGGTTGGCTTCCTTGATTAGTATTGTGGTGCTGTTGTTCGGTGCATCTGGGGTATTTGGCGAGCTCCAAGATGCCTTGAATACGATTTGGGATGTGAAGCTGAAACCCGGACGGGGCATCTGGGGGATTTTGAAAAAACGGATTCTTTCGTTTATAACAGTGCTGGGTGTGGGAATTTTTCTGCTATTGTCCGCTGTGCTCAGTACTGCCTTATCTGCTTTGGAGTCTTATGAGAGCGAATTCCTCAAGGAACTGGGTTTACTCTGGCTCTACCAACTTAACTTTGTCTGGACAATTCTGGACTTGCTGGTGTCCTTTGGTATCCTTAGCCTGATGTTTGCTCTGGTTTACAAGTACTTGCCAGATGTGAAAATTGCCTGGAAGGATGTCTGGGTTGGAGCAATTATCACTACCTTACTGTTTAACTTGGGTAAATGGCTATTGTCATGGTATCTCGGCAGAAGCAGTTTTTCCTCAAGTTACGGTGCTGCTGGCTCACTGGTGGTTTTATTGGCTTGGGTATACTATTCCTCTCAAATTATCTTTTTGGGAGCTGAATTTACCCAAGTTTACGCTAAAATATTTGGTTCAAAAATCGTTCCCGATGACCATGCTACCCCTCTCCCAGCAGTAGGCCAGTTCCCTAGTGTTGAGGAAAGGGATAACCCAAGATCGTAAGAACAGGGAACAGGGAACAGGGAATAGGGAATAGGGAATAGGGAATAGGGAATAGGGAATAGGTAAAAACTCCTATGTACCTCATTAAACTAAAAACCGCTTTAATTAATTACGATTAATTAATCTTAATTAATCGTAATTAATATCTTAATTAATATTTAACAAATAATATAGGTCAGATTGTGCTAAACTACCTGAAGTTCCATCGGTTCTGGTGAAGAACACTCACCAGAGGTAACGGGGAAAGTCCGGTGCAAGTCCGGCGCTGTCCCGCAGCTGTGATGAGGTCTGTGACCTCTAAGTCAGAATGCCCGCCAATGGTTTCAGTTGTTAAATCCGTCTGCGAGGTACAGATGATGTCTGATGTAGCATTTCCAAAATTAGTGAGTAGGCAACCACAGTTACTAGTAACGTTTGTGATGCTCTTTTTGAAAACTAGTGGTTGAGTAAAAAGTATTTAATAGGTTTGATCTGTAAGTTTGATAGTAAGCTATAAGCTATAAGCTATAAGCTTAAGCGCTACGCGCACGCTACGCGAACAGCTATAAGCTATCAGCTATCAGCTCAGTTTAAATGTGCTACAAGACTACTTTATCTTTTTTCAAGATAGTCTTAGAAAGCCTAGTCTGTCAAGGTAATTAACACTAAACTGTGCCAATTTTTTGATCAGTCATTGACCAGCATTTACCAGATGTCTAAGAACAAATTTTCCGCGAACAATCGGTCTTATACCTCCCGTTATCAAAACCAGAGACTTGGCTTTAATGCTATAGCTCTGTTGGTATGGATCGGGATTTTAAGTACAGCACAACAAGCCCTGGCTCACCATCCCTTTGGTGGCGAGACACCTGATAATTTCATCACAGCATTTTTGTCTGGATTAGGTCATCCCGTGATTGGTTTCGATCATCTCGCCTTTGTGATTGCTGTTGGCTTAATTGCAGCCGGATTTACCAGTGGTTTCCTGATTCCCGGTGCTTTTGTCCTCACCACCCTAGTCGGGACAGGTATTCACTTGCTGGGAATGGACTTGCCAATACCAGAGATTGCGATCGCAACTTCAGTGGTGCTCTTTGGCGGACTACTGTTGAGTGCCAAAATTCCCAATATATCCGTAGTGCTAGGGTTAGCTAGCTTAGCTGGTATTTTTCATGGCTATGCCTATGGTGAAGCAATTGTAGGTGCTGAAATGAGTCCACTATTGGCTTACCTGATTGGCTTCAGTGTGATTCAGTATGGTATTGCCATCCTAGCCCTAGGGCTGAGTCAGAGGTTGATCAAACAATGGAAAGATCAACCCTTCCCACTGATGCGAATTTTAGGCTTTGGTATCTGCTCAGTAGGAGTCGTTTTCCTATCCTCTGCAATTTTTGGATAAGAAGAATTAAGAATGTATAATTGAGAATTAAGAATGTAGAATTAAGAATGTAGAATTAAGAATGTAGAATTAAGAATTGAGAATTGAGAATTGAGAATTGAGAATTGAGAATTGAGAATTGAGAATTGAGAATTAAGAATTCTGCCTTCTGTCTTCTGCTTTCAGCATTCACCATTCTTAATTTTGCCTTCTGCCTTCTGGCTTAACCATTCTCCATTCTCCATTCTCCATTCTTCATTCTTCATTCTTCATTCTTCATTCTTCATTATTCATTCTCCATTCTTCATTCTTCATTCCCCATTACCCATTCTTCATTATTCATTCTTCATTCTTCATTCTAAATTATTTAAAATGGCTGCAAAAATTCCTGTTACAGTTGTTACTGGATTCCTGGGTAGTGGCAAAACTACTCTCGTGCGTCACCTGCTCCAAAATAATCAGGGCAGGCGCATTGCTGTAATTGTTAATGAATTTGGTGAAGTAGGGATTGATGGGGAATTATTGCGTTCCTGTCAGATTTGTGATGAAGACGATGACGCCAATAATAATATTTTAGAACTAGCGAATGGTTGTCTGTGTTGCACGGTTCAGGAAGAATTCTTACCGACAATCCAAGAATTGCTGAAGCGTCGTGACAAGATTGATAATATCCTGATTGAAACCTCGGGATTAGCGTTGCCTAAACCTCTAGTTCAAGCCTTTCGTTGGCCAGAAATTCGCACGGGCGCTACGGTGGATGGGGTGGTGACTGTCGTAGACTGCGATGCCTTAGCCGCTGGTACTTTAGTCAGCGATATCAATGCTTTAGAAGCCCAACGTCAGGCTGACCCAACCTTGGAACATGAAACTCCCATCGAGGAATTGTTTGAAGACCAGCTAGCTTGTGCTGATATGGTGCTGTTGACTAAAGTGGATTTAGTGGATAGTCCTACTCAAACCAAAGTAAACAATTGGTTGCAACAGCAGTTACCAAGTAGTGTGAAAGTCGTTCCTTGTCAGGAGGGAGACATTAGTCCTGATTTACTGCTAGGATTTAATGCCGGAGTGGAAGATAATTTAGAATCACGTCCTAGCCATCATGACCATGAAGAAGACCATGACCATGATGATGATATTAATTCAGTTAATTTGATTTTAGATCAGGCATTTGATCCACAGGTAATCAAGACAAAATTACGACAATTGGTGCAACAGCAAGAGATTTATCGTATTAAGGGATTTGTGAATGTTGCTAATAAACCCATGCGGATGGTGATCCAAGGAGTAGGCGATCGCATTGAGAGTTTCTTTGACCGTGCTTGGCAAGCTGATGAAAAGCGTCAGACTCGCTTGGTGTTGATTGGGCAAGGCTTGGAGCAGTTAGGAATTCAGGAGGTATTTGGGTAATAAAGGGAACAGGGAATCGGGAATCGGGAATCGGGAATCGGGAATCGGGAATCGGGAATCGGGAATAACCAATTTAGTAGAGTGGGCATCTTGCCCGCTCGGGAATGAAACAGGCAAGATGCCTGTTCCACCAAGATGCCGGAACATGAAACAGGCAAGATGCCTGTTCCACTAAGATGGCCATTCCACCAAGATGGCGGAAGATGAAACAGGCAAGATGCCTGTTCCACCAAGATGCCTGTTCTACCAAGATGCCGGAAGATGAAACAGGCAAGATGCCTGTTCTACCAATATGCTGGAAGATGAAACAGGCAAGATGCCTGTTCCACCAATATGCCGGAACATGAAACAGGCAAGATGCCTGTTCCACCAATATGCCCATTCCACCGATCAGATTACGGTGCAGTTTCCATGTGAGGTATGTACAATAATGATCTACAAATCAGCCTCAGTGAAACGATGTTAAGTCGGGAAATTACCTATTCTCAAGCAAAAGCTAACCTAGCTAGCATCCTAGATCAAGTTTACGATGAACGCGAAATTATCGTAATCAAGCGTGATAACCAGAAAAATGTCGCGTTAATTGCTGAAGATGAATTGTCTGGTATCTTAGAAACTATTTACCTGTTGCGATCGCCAGAAAATGCCAAGCGCCTGTTTAGGGCTTTGGAATGGGCAGAGTCAGAAGAAGCTACTCGTGACGTACTCCCGACGTTGCCCTGACGGGACAACGCGGGCTTCTTGCCAACACCAGGTACCCCTATCGGGCTTTGCCCGACGCTACGCGAACGGTTACTCGGCAAGCTTTACTCCTGACGGGACGCCCCACCGCCAAATTCAATATGTTTTTAGCCGCATTCACATCGCGATCTTTCGTGTATCCACAATGAGGACAAGAATGGATGCGGTCTTTTAATTTTTTAGGTACTTTCGTGCCACAATTAGAACAGTTCTGACTGGTATTTCGAGGATTTACTGCAACTGTAAGCAAACCAGCATTTATGGCCGTAGGCCACGCTACGCGAACGGCTTTGTTTGATAGTATTGACAGAAATTGTCCCCATCCAGCGTCCAATACAGATTTAGCCATTTTAGTTCTGGCCAAACCTTTAATATTTAACTTCTCGTGAGCGATTAGATCATATTCGTCTAGCAAACTTTTGGCTGTTTTAAAATGAAAATCTTTTCGAGTGTCAGCCACTTTTTTATGAGCTTTTCCTAGCTTAATAACAGCTTTCTTACTGTTGTTACTACCTTTCTTAGAACGGCTAACAGCTTTTTGAATTTTCTTTAACCGTTTTTGAGCTTTTCGATAGTATTGGGGTATTGGTACCTCTGAACCATCAGACTTTGTCAGAAAAGACTTAAGACCCATATCTATTCCGACGGGATTTTCGATGCTGTCTACTGAGATAATATCCGGAACCGTACCATCTTGGATTGACAGCGTGACGTAATAGCCGTCAGCTTTTCGGGTTATAGTAGCTGTTTTTATTTTGAATCCTTCTGGAATAGGTCTGTGATAAATCATTTTGACTTTCCCAAATTTTGGAAGAGTCAAAATGTTGCCATTTATTGGATTATTTGAAAGTGACGGAAAAGTAAATGACTTGTATCTATTTTTACTTTTGAATCGAGGTCTTCCGCTCTTTTTACCATTGCTATCTCCCTTAAGAAACCGCTTGAAAGCCAAATCTACTTTTTTAACGCAATCCTGTAATACGTGAGCATGAATATCACTATACCAAGGTCTGTCTTTCTTTAACTGAGGTAGAGTTCTTTTTTGGGAAAAGTAGTCAGGATTGTTTCTTAGATCTGGTAAATGACAAACAAGGGAACAAGAATTAATAGAACAGCGATTTTGCTCAAACCAATTAAACCTATCTGCCAACAAATAGTTGTACTGATGACGCAACATATCCAGCCATTTCTCTATTTTTGTAATTTGCGACTTTGTCAGTCTTAACCGGTATTGATATGCAGATATCATTTTTGTCCTCTTGCTTATCGACCTATTATTAGTCTAACATATGGGTAGCCATATGACAACCCATAACAGTAAAAACATGAAAGATAAAAAGTTGATAGTCAGAGTAACTGACTTTGAAAAACGACAATTAAAACAGGAAGCCGACAAGAGAGGGATGACCCCATCTGAATTGATTAGGAGTTTTATAGCTCGTCTCCCTGTCCCCCAGGATTATTAGTTGGTGATTCCATTTCATTCCATCACCGGGCTATCCTTCCCGACGCTGACCCTATCGGGTACAGCGCGGGGCTGCCGCCATAAAGCTCAACCTTTGGAAGAACTGAAAGAGGAATTGGGTATTAAGTTGTAACAAGGGTAAGAAAGACGGCATTACTTTGTCACAGAGTTGACATTCAGTCAATCTCTTACTAATCTAGCTACTATACAGCCAATACTCCCATTTTTAGTGCATTGATGGTGCTCATGGCTGAAAAGGGATAGACGAATCGCTTTACCGTGAGCGGCTAAGGACAAGTTAGTTATGAGTGGCGATCGCAATATTCAAGCAGGTAGATATAACCGTGAAACCCACAACAACGACCAAAGTACTTACATCGAGGGCGATTACTATAACAATAACCCAGAGCAAAAACAAAACCTCGCGAAAGCTGCGGCACAGATTCAAGAATTACTAGAGACCTTAGACAAAACTTACCCTACTGATACTACCACTGGAAAGATGAAGGTGGCAGCAGCAGCAGTTGAGCAGATTGACACTAACCCTGCTTTGAGTAATAGAGTACTCAGTGCCTTGAAAGCTGGGGGTGTAAGTGCTTTTGAGCAACTGCTGAACCATCCGGCTGCTAGTTTTGTTATCGGTGCGCTGGAAGATTGGCAGCAAACTCAGCAGTCTTAACACCAAACTACACCTCGATCACCCTAGCTTGATTGACAGTTGTGACTGAAGAACGAAAGCGGCCAGAGCGTGAAATTAATACAGAACATCACCGCGAGGCTAATGTGAATCACCAAGGTTTTTATGTTGAGGGTGATTACATTTATAATTCGGAGCAGCAAAGACATGTGCCAGCTCCCCTTTGGAGAGAATTACAACGCAAGCTAATTGGCTGGCTCGACCGTGATCAGTATGCTGCTAGTTGCATTCGCAAACAGTTACTGGTAGAAGTCAAGCGGGAGGTAACAACTCGACTCCAGGATTCTCTGCACCAAGACAAGTTAGAGATGAATCTGTATCTGGAATTACCAATGGAGGAGAGCAAGGGGGCGGTAGAACGTGACCAGCGACAGAAAGTAATTCCCCTACCGCCTCAAACCTCAGCAATGGAGGTATTTGAACGGCCAGATGTGAAAGGTCGGTTACTCATTTTAGGGGAACCGGGGTCTGGAAAAACGACCACTTTACTAAGACTAGCCGAGGATTTAGTTAAGCAAGCACAACAGAATAATGCTGCACCGATCCCCATCATCTTCGAGCTTTCTGCCTGGAAACATGATCAGCAACCCCTTGATCAATGGTTAGTGGCTCAACTCAAAAACAATTACAGCATTGACGAAAAAATCAGCCAACAATGGCTGGAAAACCATCAACTACTGCCCCTTCTGGATGGTTTAGACGAGTTAGGCATACCCCGTCAACGGCTGTGCGTCACCAAAATTAATCAGTTTTTCAAGCAAGACATCCAACGCCGTGGGGTGGTTTGCTGTCGCCTGGAAGAATATCAGCAGGGAAGAGTCAAACTACGTAAACTTAATGGGGCTTATTGCTTGCAGTCCCCCAATGATGTCCAAATCCAAGAGTATCTCCAGCGCCTGGGTAAACGGGAGTTCTGGCAAGTGCTATCCAGTGATGCCCAGATGAGAGAACTGGCAGATAAACCCCTGTTTTTAAACGTGATGGTGACAGCATACCAGGGGCAGCCGATTACCAATAAAGCACAACTGTGGTCAGCCTATGTGGAGGAGCGCTTAAAGTTACCCCTTGATCAGCAAAAATATCCCAAGGGAGTTCCTTATGGGGATGAGGATACTAGACATTGGTTGACTTATCTAGCTCGGCAATTAGTAGCCGATTCAACCACTGAATTTTTAATTGAAAATATGCAGTCATATTGGTTAAAAAAAGGTTGTCAAAGAAGTGTTTTTAGATTAATTTCTGGACTGATTGTTGGTCTGCTTTATGGTTTGATATTTGGTCTGCTTTATGATTTGATATTTGGTCTGCTTTATGGGCTGATATTTGGGCTAATTTTAGGGCTAAAATTTACGGATTTTAAAAACTACGAAAGACAAGCTGAAGCTTTTGCTGGAAGTTGGGATGGTCTGATTTTTAACATAATTTTTGGGCTGACTTCTTGTCTAATTTTTGGGCTGACTTCTTGTCTGATTTTTGGGCTGACTTTTTTGCTGATTTTTGGGCTGACTTTTTTGCTGATTTTATTTTTGGTATGGATGATTTTTGGGCGTTTTTTTTGCTTAAAAACAGAAATTGCTAAGGAAAACCCTAATCAAGGGATCAAAGAATCGTTTAAAAAAATGTTTATTATTCCCCTGTTTGCTTTTCCGGCTGGGGCATTAATTGATCCCCTTGTCTCCATCGTTACAGGAGCTAACCTTGATTTGACTCGCGCTTTAAGCATCGGTTTACTTGTAGGATTGGTTTCGGCAATAGCAAGTGGGGGTCAAGACTGGATACCGCACTTGACCCTGAGGCTAATTTTGTGGCAAAGGGGAGCAATTCCTTGGAACTATGCCAGGTTCCTCAGTTATGCAGCAGAACGGCGGTTGATTCAGCAAGTGGGAGGGCGTTACCGTTTTCTTCATGATGCCCTGCGTCAGCATTTTGTGGGCAATAAACCTGTTCCTCCCCCCCTGATTGAAGGTTCTAAAAACCCTGGGCTAGGCTATATTCTGTTGGGATTTTCTCTGTTTGTTTTTCTAATTCTTAGTAGCAGCATCTATAGGGTTGACAGTGGGCTAAAATCAACGGTAGTACCAGTAGTCAAGAGCGGTGATGTGGTTCTCACGGATATAGTCACCCGTCATTGGCGCAAATTCCACCACGGAGATGTGATTGACTTTTGGGTTAGCAAGAATTTGGCACAGCAAGGCTTTAATGGTAAGAAGTACATTATGCGGATTGTGGCCTTACCTGGAGACAAGTTTGCCATTAAGCAAGGAGAGGTTTATGTCAATGGTCAACTGCTGCAAACTGACTACATTCAAGCAATCCCCATCCAAGATGACGACAAAGTAGAGAGAGAAATCCCTTCTTGTTGCTATTTAGTGTTTGGTGAAAATCCAGATGATCAGGATAAGTTGTTGATGGGCGTGGTGCGTAGGGAGCAAATTTATGGTAGAGTCTTATTCCGTCTCTTTCCTCTTAGGCGATTTGGCCGGGTGGATTAATATATAGTAATTATCATAGTTATGATGTAAAAAGTTCTGGATTTTAGGGAGCAGGGAGCAGGGAGCAGGGAGCAGCTAAAAGATAAGAAGTAAGAGGTAAGAGGGAAAACATCCTGTGTATCTAATAGCTATAAAAAACGCTATATTTGTTGCTATAAAATTTGTTGTACTTTGACCCGGTGGTGCGTTACGGGGCGGGCTGTTTCAACTGGCTACGAGGCTAAAAATAAGAGCCCCCCCTAACGCACCCTACGCAACGATTCCCGATTCCCGATTCCCGATTCCCGATTCCCTACTTTCTCCTTGTTTGCGGATCCAAAGCATCCCTCAATCCATCCCCAATATAATTAATACTAAGCACTGTTAAAAAAATCGCTAATCCCGGAAAAATTGCCATATGAGGGGCGATTTCAATATAATTTTGGGCATCAAATAGCATCCGTCCCCAGGTCGGAACATCAGGGGGAAACCCTAATCCTAAAAAACTCAAGGTAGACTCAGTAATAATTGCATTTCCCACCGCCAAGGTAGCCGCAACAATTACCGGACTAAGCACATTAGGAAGAATATGAGCCCAAATCAATCGACGAGGTTTAGCACCAATCGATCGAGCTGCCGTCACAAAATCCATCTCCCGCACTGTCAAGAAACTAGCTCGTACTAATCGCGCCACCGACATCCAATTCAAGCAACCAATTACTAGCACTATTAAAATAAAAATACCCAACTCTGGCCCAGCCACCTGCCGCATGACATCGCGGAATAAATAAATCACTAACAGTAACAACGGTAGCTGAGGTAATGCTAAAAATAAATCCGTCAGACGCATCAGGAAGGTATCAATTACTCCTCCATAGAAACCGGATACCGCTCCAATTAACGTTCCCAAAGAAATCGCCACTACCATAGCCGCAATCCCCACCGTTAACGAGATGCGTCCCCCCCACAATACCCGAGCCAGTTGATCCTGACCTAAATCATTAGTACCAAAAGGATGTGCCCAACTCGGTGGCGCACTGGATAGACTAAAGTCAATTTTGTCAATAGGTGTTTTATCAATGAATGGCCCTAAAACAATGGTAATCACCATAATTAGAAGTACAATAGACCCGATTACAGCCATTCGGTCTTGGCGAAACCGACGCCATCCATCTCCACCAAAAAACTTCCACAGAACACTCATTTCGATACATCAGTTGTCAATTGGATAAGGTAAAAATTATTGGGCTTTAGGGAGCAGGGAGCAGGGAGCAGGGAGCAGGGAAGAGGCAAGAGGCAATAGGCAAGAGGCAATAGGCAATAGGCAATAGGCAATAGGCAAGAGGCATGCTGGCAATAGGGAAAAAATTATTTGTACCTCATAGCTATGATAAACGCTATCATGAATTGTGATATAGCGTTTCTAGGATTTATGAGGTACCGTTATCAACCTCAAAGTCCCC
>NZ_JAAHFV010000013.1:0-19274 GCF_010672755.1 Moorena sp. SIO1F2 | reverse complement strand
AGATCCAAGGACGCATACCTAAACGGTAGCTTAGTTCCCACTCACGACCCATGTAGGCGAATACACCAATCAGGAAGTGGAACACTACCAACTGGTAAGGACCACCGTTGTATAGCCACTCATCTAAGGAAGCAGCTTCCCAGATGGGGTAGAAGTGTAGGCCAATGGCGTTAGAAGAAGGAACAACAGCACCAGAGATGATGTTGTTTCCGTACATCAAGGAACCAGCAACGGGCTCGCGGATACCATCGATGTCCACAGGAGGAGCAGCGATGAATGCAATGATGAAGCAGGTGGTAGCAGCAAGCAAAGTTGGGATCATTAAGACACCGAACCAGCCTACATAGAGGCGGTTGTTGGTGGAGGTGACCCAATTGCAGAACTGAGACCACACAGAGGTCTTGCTCTGCTGTAATACAGTAGTCATGTTCGTATGATTGCGGGTATGAATATGTATTTATCGAGGTTCGTCCGGCTTTTGTGTGCCTTCATGTATATATATTAAGTAAATTATTTAGTTTTGTAAAGGGTTTTGAGAGTAATTTCCCCTCAGCTTATTAAATAATGTAAATAAGTAAGACTTATATTACGTAAGTATTGACAAATGACAGACAAACAAAAAAGCGCTCCCCATCTGGAGAGCGCTTTTTTCTAATCAAGTAGATTATGCCAACTTGAGATTAACCGTTGATAGCTGGAGCAGTCAAAGCTACGGGAGTAGCTTCAGCAGCAGCTAGGTCTAGAGGGAAGTTGTGAGCGTTACGCTCGTGCATTACTTCGAAACCTAGGTTGGCACGGTTTAGTACGTCAGCCCAGGTGTTGATCACGTGACCTTGTGAGTCGATGATGCTCTGGTTGAAGTTGAAACCGTTGAGGTTAAATGCCATGGTGCTGATGCCCAGTGCAGTAAACCAGATGCCGATTACAGGCCATGCACCTAAGAAGAAGTGCAAGGAACGGCTGTTGTTGAAGGAAGCGTATTGGAAGATTAAACGACCGAAGTAGCCGTGAGCTGCAACGATGTTGTAAGTTTCTTCCTCTTGACCGAACTTGTAACCATAGTTCTCATAGTCTGAGTTGGTGCGATTCTTTATATATACTAACAAAGACTGCCGGGAACTGCCGGAGATTGCCTTAAAAAGATACTTCTATCTTTGGCCGATCGCTAATCCCAGCAAGCGATCGCTTACCTTGATCTGACTGGTGTTATAATAAATTAATTTATTAACCAATTGATATTAATTGACCCTGTGACACCTACCAAGTTTATAAAAAAATGCTCTACTTGATAGAGATAGTTACAACTAGGATAAAGCTGATGGAGTCTTGATTATTATTGCTATATCATTCTTTATCTCTTATTTATAAGAGATTAGAACTATCGCATTACTTTAAAAAAGTGGTAGACTGACTCATGACACTAAACTGATGTGCATTAAAATTGGTTATTACCTGTTCCCTGTTCCCTGTTCCTTGTTCCCTTTTAGGAATTTAGGTATCTCAATCTAAATGCTGAACAGCTTACCTTACCTTAAAGCTATCTATATCTACCCGATTAAATCCCTAGATCGGATTGAACTCCAAACCGCCACTCTTCTCAAAAGTGGTGCCCTAAAGCATGACCGGGAATTTGCCCTATTCGATCAGCAAGGTAAATTTGTCAATGGTAAGCGCAATGCCAAAGTTCACTTGCTGCGGTCGGTCTTCGATATCCAATCCCAATTGCTATCGCTACAGATTCAGGGCACAAACCAAAACATTACCTTTCATATTGATCACGGGCGAACTGCTCTGGAAGCTTGGTTAAAGGATTACTTCGATTTTCCAGTTAAAGTAGTGCAGAACACCAGCACTGGTTTTCCAGACGATACCAATGCTCTTGGTCCTACTATTATTAGTAGCGCTACCATTGAAACCGTTGCTTCTTGGTTCCCTGAAATAAGTCCTGAAGACATACGACGTCGGGTTCGAGCCAATCTAGAAATTGGAGGAGTTCCCGCTTTCTGGGAAGACCAATTGTTTACCGAATCAGGACAATCTATTCAGTTTAAAGTAGGGGAAGCTTTGATAGAAGGAATTAATCCCTGTCAACGTTGTATTGTTTTAGCACGAGACCCTCAGACCGGAGAAGCTACTGGTAATTTCCAAAAGACTTTCATGGCGAGACGCAAGGAAACCCTACCATCCTGGACAACCAGCGCTCGTTTCAATCATTTCTACAAATTAAGCGTGAATACAAACGTGCCTGTTTCAGAAGCCGGTAAAGTGTTGCACCAAGGGGATCCCATCGAAATCCTGAAGGGAGCGTGAAGGTTGACTAGGCTTTTTGCAGAAGCCAGGAACAGCTGATATGGCAACAGGAAAATCAAAAGAATTGACAAAAACAGTGTCTTGATGCAGGTTCCGCACACAGACCCAAAACCATGAGCGACTGTATCAACACAGCGATCGCTTCTAAACAAAGTAATTAACCTAAAGTGATATCAAATGTCAACCCTCAACCGTGAACTCTCAACACCAATCAATATCGGAAATTTTATTAAATAAAAATTTTTGACTTTTTTGCGGATTCGTCGCTCTGGAATTGAAGTAGAGATTTAGGTACATCTGAACAAACAGAAGCCAGACAAAACCTCTACCTACCAAATGTTTAAACCTCAGAGCAATGAATCATCAGTGGAACAATGTATTTGTGAAAGTCAGCACCTGGCTAGTGGCTGAGATCATCCTAAATTTGATTGGTCTAGATGACCTCGCCGATTACAGCGAATTCGTCTTCGATAAAGAGGTTTTAATCTCAACATCTCACCATCAAGTCTCACGGGTTTTCCCCCCTCGTCACTCCCAAGGCTTGTTTTAAGAGTTTCCCCTCAACCGTCAACCGCCAACCGTCAACAAATTCTAACCTTATTACTGAAGACTTATAGCCAAGCTACCCTAAGGCAACCCCTCAGGCTAAAAGACTTCAGCCTTTAATCAATATTTAAACAATATGGAGCTAAGCGGATTCGAACCGCTGACCCCCTCAATGCCATTGAGGTGCTCTACCAACTGAGCTATAACCCCGCAATTTTATAGTCCATCAACTAGTATACCTTGATAGCTCAGCTAAGTCAAGTAGTTTCAGAATGAAATTATCTCGATCAGTAGAATACGCTGGGAGACTGAGCCATTTGGGTAATATACCCCATACAGCTGTTCATCAGAAAATAAACAACTAACATGGCTGCTGCTGACATAGCTACTAAGGTACCAGCCAGCATCAGAGAGAACTCTTGGGTATCAAAGGCTTCCTGCATCAGGTGCAGTGACCAAGCCACCAAGGCGACATCAAATATTAGAATTATCACCAGCATTTTTTACAAAAATTAATATTGCATCCATATTTAGTTTAGCAGCTATAAAAATCGCTGCAAACCATTAAACTACTTAATACTACACAACAAAACTTAAATATTTCGGAAGAATAATCGATTAAGCTACTATGGCAATCGCACCGGAACTTGGTGCTGGTTCAAATAAGTTTTAATTTCAGATACACTCAGTTGCCCATAATGCAACAGGGAAGCTAGCAACGCCGCTTCAGCTTTGCCCTCAGTCAGAGCCTGATAAATATGATCGCAGTTGCCAGCACCACCGGAGGCAATCACAGGAATTTCCACCTGTTCAGCCATAGTGCGGGTTAGCTCTAAGTCATACCCAGCCTGGGTTCCATCCGCATCCATACTAGTAACCAAAAGTTCCCCAGCTCCCCGTTGTGCCACCTCTTTTGCCCATGCGATCGCATCAATACCAGTGTTCTCACGCCCTCCTCGCACGTAAACATTCCAACCAGGATTATCAGGATCTTCCCGACGACGAGCATCAATAGCAACTACAATGCACTGATTACCAAAGCGATCGCTGGCTTGATTAATAAAGTCCGGATTGCGTACAGCAGCCGAATTAATACTCACCTTATCGGCTCCTGCTCTTAATAATAATTTAATATTTTCTAGGGATTGGATCCCACCCCCCACCGTCAAGGGAATAAACACCTGTTCTGCTGTACGGTAGACTACATCAATAATAATGTCTCGGTCTTCATGGGTAGCAGTTATATCCAAAAACACCAGCTCATCTGCACCAGCATCATTGTAAACTTGTGCTAATTCCACTGGATCACCAGCGTCCTTAAGATTAACAAAGTTGACCCCTTTAACAACTCGCCCAGCTTTTACATCGAGGCACGGTAAGATTCTCTTAGCCAGCATAAGTAAACTAAGTATGAAGTATGAAGGATGAAGTATGACCCATGGCCATAACGTCTTTTAGACAACAGTACCAAAACCCAGATAGAGAACCCAAATCTAGCAAGAAGCGAAAAGGTCGCAGTAAACCCCGTCAGACGCAAAGCGATGGAGACCTACTGCTAGCAACGGCTACCGCTGAGGAAATTGGTCATCAGGAAGAGAGTATTAGACCGCAACGCTTAGCCGACTACATCGGACAAAAAGAACTCAAAGGAGTTTTGGAAATTGGCATTCAAGCCGCCAAAGCCAGAAATGAGGCCATGGATCACCTGCTGTTGTATGGACCACCAGGATTAGGGAAAACAACCATGTCGCTAATTTTGGCAACTGAGATGGAGGTGAATTGTAAAATTACTGCTGCACCTGCCTTAGAGCGTCCACGAGATATTGTGGGGCTTCTGGTTAATCTCAAGCCTGGGGATATCTTATTTATAGACGAAATCCATCGTTTATCGCGCATGACAGAGGAATTACTATATCCAGCCATGGAAGACTATCGATTGGATATCACTATTGGTAAGGGTCAGAGTGCCAAAACCCGTAGTATTCCTCTGCCGCAGTTTACCTTAGTGGGGGCAACCACCAGAGTAGGTTCCTTAACCTCACCCCTACGCGATCGCTTTGGTATGATCCAACGCTTACGCTTCTATGAGATCGATGAATTGAGTTTAATTGTAACCAGGACAGCTCAACTGCTCAAGGCAGCAGTAACGGAAGATGGTGCTGAGGAAATTGCCCGTCGGTCTCGTGGCACACCTCGAATTGCTAACCGACTCCTGAGGCGAGTGCGAGACTATGCTCAAGTCAAAGGCATTGAGCAAATTAACCAGGATGTAGCAGCTCAAGCCATGGAAATCTTTAATGTAGACCCGATGGGGTTAGATTGGACAGACCGACTAGTGCTAAAGGTAATGATTGAACAGTTCAATGGCGGACCAGTTGGTTTAGAAGCAGTGGCAGCCTCTACTGGAGAAGATGCTCAAACCATTGAAGAGGTTTATGAACCCTATTTGTTACAAATTGGTTTCCTGCACCGCACACCTCGGGGTCGCGTCGCCACATCAGCGGCTCGGAAACATTTGGGCTATGAGTAGTTGTTAGTAGTTAGTAATTAGTAGTTAATAGTCAGTAGCAAGGAAAAGCAAGATTGCGCCTTTGAGTTGAAATAATATATGAAACGCTTGATTCGGATTTTACTGATTTTACTGCTTGTCGTTGTATCGGCTGCTACGATAATCACACCCCCAGCAATGGCGCAAACGCAATTTCCAGAATTGACAAAGGCTCAGATAAAACAAATTAACCAGTTAAGGAAAAAAGCATTTGCTGCTACGAATCAGGGTAATTTCCCAACTGCTGAAAATTACTGGACTCAGCTAATTGAGCTGTTGCCAGATAATCCCGTCGGTTGGAGTAATCGGGGTAACCTTAGAGTCAGCCAGAATAAATTAGAGGATGCGATCGCAGACTTTACTCACGCCATTGAGTTAGCACCAGAAGCAACTGACCCTTATCTAAATCGCGGTGCTGCCTATGAAGGACAAGGGCGATGGCAAGATGCCATTGCTGACTATGAGCGATTGCTAAAACTTGATCCCAATGATGCCATGGCTTACAACAACTTAGGGAATGCCAAGGCAGGACTAGGCCAATGGACAGAAGCGATCGCAAATTACCAAAAATCCATCGAGTTAGCGCCCAAGTTTGCCTTTGCCTATGCTAACTATGCTCTGGCCCTATATCAAATTGGTGAAACCAAAGAAGCCATGGGCATCATGCGCAATACCATCCGAAAATACTCCCAATTTGCCGATCTGCGAGCTGCTTTAACAGCCGTTTTGTGGGCTAACGGAAAACGGGGGGAAGCTGAGAGTAACTGGGTGGCAGCCGTTGGTCTCGACAAGCGCTACCAAGACTTGGACTGGGTAGAGCATGTCCGCCGTTGGCCACCAATGATGGTTGAGGCGTTAGCAAATTTCTTAAACCTTAAGTGAAATTAACTTAAGTGAAATTAACCTGATCAACCTTAGCTTTTCTCAAGAGTCAATACTTTAGCTGTCCGGCAAAATTCATCCCACACCTAATGCGTAGCATAGGTGTGGGATGAATTTTGCACAGGGTATGTATAGAATTGCTATAATATATGTCCTGATAAACAAAGCCGTTCGCGTAGCGTGGCCTACGGCCTTAAATGCTGGTTAGTAAGCCAGTATACTTCCCCCCTACTGAGTGTGGGTATGGTTTTCCAGCATCGTGTTCCAGCATAGTTTTCCAGCATTAACGTAGAACCCCCTGATGGCAGTATAAGCTTGCCTATTAATTTCTACAGTACGCTACTTGTGTCGCAGGCTAACACGAACAAGGGGCAACTGTGTGGGAAAGGGAGTGAGGCAACTCGACCATAGGTACGGGGATTTAAGGGCTACTTAATATGCGCTTCAGCAGTAGACCCTACTTTTTCGGATTGTGCCAGAAATAATCTTTATCTAGAGGTAAACCACGAACAGCTCATGTAGTGATGGCTAACCAATAGAGCACCGTTAACACCCTAAGTACACCCCGATCCCAATTCCTATAACTGCTGCTCAAAGATTTGTAAACAATTCGTTCGTTGCCTTCAACGGTAACATTGATCCGGTGTACGACATAGCTAGTCTCACCTTACCGTGGCACAGAGGGCAGTGAAACGGCATAAATACTGAATTCTCCTTTGTCCAATCTCCAAGCCATACAAGCCCTTTGCTCAACTAGCTACAATCACCGATATGATAAGAAAGTTAATCTGGATACTGAAATAACCATAGATCATATCATTAAAGCCTATGGATTTTGCCAATCTTGCCGCCCAGTTGAATGCTGGGGTAATTTTGCCAGAGGGAATTGTAGTTATTACCCTCTTGCTAGTGTTAATCATTGACCTGATTGCTGGGAAAAAGTCTGCTCAAACTATTTCCTATGTAGCCATTGGGGGTCTACTTGCTGCCATAGTTGCCCTGTACTTCCAATGGGATGCTGCAAATCCCATCGCCTTCTTTGGGGAATTTAATGGTGACACCCTGAGTGTGGCATTTCGTGGCATCATTGCCCTATCGACTGTGTCAACGATTTTGATGTCAATTCGTTATGTGCAGCAGTCGGGTACATCCTTGGCAGAATTTATTGGCATTTTGCTCACGGCTACTTTAGGAGGGATGTTCCTGTCCGGGGCGACGGAGCTGGTCACGATTTTTATATCCCTTGAAACCCTCAGTATTTCCTCCTACCTGATGACGGGTTACATGAAGCGTGACCCCCGTTCCAATGAGGCCGCGTTGAAATATTTGCTGATTGGAGCAGCCAGTTCAGCCGTGTTTTTGTATGGTGTCTCCCTATTATATGGGTTATCTGGGGGAGAAATACAGTTGAGTGCGATCGCTGTTGGAGTTGCTGACCTAGAATCCGGTCAATCCCTAGGTCTTCTGATTGCCTTGGTGTTTGCGATCGCTGGTATTGCTTTTAAAATCTCAGCAGTTCCTTTCCACCAATGGACTCCCGATGTTTACGAAGGTTCTCCCACCCCAGTGGTAGCGTTTCTCTCAGTTGGTTCTAAAGCCGCTGGCTTTGCTCTAGCAATTCGTCTACTGATCACTGCTTTCCCATTGTTAAGCGATCAGTGGCATTTTGTGTTCACTGCTTTGACTATCCTAAGTATGATTTTGGGTAACGTGGTTGCCCTCACTCAATCCAGCATGAAACGGATGCTAGCCTATTCCTCTATTGCTCAGGCTGGGTTTGTGATGATTGGTCTAATTGCTGGGACCCAAGCCGGTTACGCTAGCATGATTTTCTACATGCTGGTGTACTTGTTTATGAACTTAGGGGCTTTCGCTTGTGTCATTCTGTTTACCCTACGCACTGGTACTGACCAAATTAGTGAGTATGCTGGTCTTTATCACAAGGATCCCTTGCTGACTTTGGTTTTAAGTGTTTGTTTGCTCTCTTTAGGTGGGATTCCACCCTTTGCTGGATTCTTTGGTAAAATCTATTTATTCTGGGCTGGTTGGCAAGCAGGATTGTATACTTTAGTGTTAATAGGTTTGCTAACTAGTGTGGTTTCGATTTACTACTACATCCGTGTGGTCAAGATGATGGTGGTGAAGGAACCTCAAGAAATGTCGGATGTGGTGAAGAATTATCCCGAAATTCGCTGGAGTTTACCCGGTATGCGTCCGTTACAGGTCGGTTTAGTGATGTCGTTAATTGCGACCTCTCTGGCAGGGATTTTGTCCAATCCGCTGTTTTCTTTGGCCAATGATTCTGTTGTTAAAACCCCCATACTGCAACAGGCGGTGATTACTACTCAGCTGCCTCAAGGGGATCAGGTTTCATTCATGAGTGCTGATAATTGAAGTGCTCAGAGCCATAGACCCGAAGCGCCCCTTCCTGTAGGATAGGGCGCTAACAACAGATTTTAGCGTAAGCATTCAGCTGAGAGCTCTCAGCTTTGAGCTTTTAAATAAAACAAGTAAGCATTCGTTTAATCTTTGTTACGTCAGCTGAATGCTGACGGCTGACGGCTGACGGCTGACGGCTGACGGCTGAATGCTTACATTTTAGCTTGACTGAGTTAGCCTGACTTGAAAGTCAGGCTTTATCTTGATTTAAAACACTAGTGCCAGAAACCCCCTGTTCCCTTGCTGCATCCCTTTTACTCATTGGATCGAGTTTTGGGAGAGATTTCTGGTCATGGATAATTGCAATGTCTTGAGAGTTACTAAAGCTTCACGGATTTTCCCTATCACTGGTTGAAGATTAGCTTTAGACAGTTTCCAATAGATGTACTGAGAATAATCTGCGTAGAACTTGAGTAACCTGTCAAATTGCCACGTTTTAGGAATACATTCATAGCCTAGATGGAGCATGGTTTTATAATTCAGAATCTCCAAGACTGATAGTTCTGAATCCCTAAGTTCCTGTTTCCAAGCCTGAATGCGATCGCTACTAACGGGTTTAAAGGTCTTGACGTGCCATCCTAACTCACCGGTCGCTACCAAGTTTTTTTGAGCATTTTTTTGATTAAACTCCAGCATGGATTCGCTAAAGGATACCCCTAGCCAATCACAAATTCCCTGGAGTTCTTCTTCTGGATTGATCACTAAGTCTTCGTAGAAGAGGATATAGAGCCGCTGGTCATTTTGATAGTGTTTAATAACCTGGAATAAATGTTGCCATTGTTGGGTTGTCGCTACCACATTGGCGATACAGCTTTCTTTCCAAGTCTTGGCAAATTTAAGCTCCTTTCGTTTTAGGGAAGCATAGATTGCTCTGAGATCTCGGATAATTAGAATTAATTTGGAATTATGGAAATACTTGAGAATGGTCTGAATATGATAGATATTCTCAGGATTTTTATCTCCCCAACAACCTGCTTGACCATCAAACTGCTGTAGATAGGTTTGATAAACTGTGGCGACTGCTGTTGAATAATTCAGTGGTTTCTGAGCTGTCAAATTTTCTCGCAACTGCTGTCGGTCAATGTTCCACTCCCGAAACCTTCGATCAGCGTAGATATCTGTCAAGAAGTTATCAATTTGATTGCTTAAGTTTTTCGATGAACCGTATTTTGGCTCCAGATTAACAAAAAACAGACTTTCAGGAGGAATACAAAAATCAGGATGAGCGGTCAGCATTAACCGCAAAAGCGTTGTTCCAGAACGTTCCATCCCAAAAATAAAAAGTGGCTGATTTTGTTGAGACAAAGATTCCATAGTGTGTCGATGAAGGTAGAGTTTATTTTTAAACTTGATCAATATAGCACCTTGACTTGTCTCAGCTTGCTTAGCTGATTTGTCCTATCACGTTCAGTTGATTACTTATACTAGGCTTTAGTATATTTATTTAATTGAAAATTGTGAAAAATTTGTGAATTTACAATTAACAATTAATGAGCACCCAATACTCAGAAGTAGTCAACCGAACTCACTATCAGCTTTTGACTATCTAATTCCCACTCCAATAGATAGCCCTAGTCTAGTATAGCACTACCCATTAAGATTAGGACATTTGTAAACTCCGAAACCTAGTCCTAGCTTACTTCTGACTTCTGACTTCTGACTTCTAACTTGCGCGTAGCGCTATAACTGTGAGCCAAAAAGGGATTACAGCAGTAGATTTAGGATACAGCATGCACCAGGACTGCAGGATTTTTAGTTTATTTGCCAAACCTTTAGGGTTTCTCTGTGTCGTTGAATCTTTTTAAAATGCTACCCTGTCTTGATGCAATAGCGAGTGGTTTTGGCGCTGCGTGGGTCACCTGCGTCCGCACCTTCAAAGCCCCATGGGAACCCCCAAGAGCGCACTCCATCACGCTTTTATTGAAATTATTCAGAATTGCTGAAAGCACGGAATTCAAGACCCTGATTTATCCAGGGATAGCCAACTCGTCTTCCTGTGCGATTTCAGAACTATCAAGAAACTATAACTTATGACTTAGGAATTCATCAGTCGGAACTGATCAGGCAATTAACCATCCTGAAATCACAATTCTGAAGTCGTTTGACAGCCTAATTGCTCCCTGATGATGAGGAGATACACCAAAGGTTTTTTACGATTAACAGTATATTTACTAAATTTTTACATTGTCAAGCCAAATTATCATAGATCAGCCTTAAGACGTAACTTTGGTTAAAAATACCTCAAACTTATTGAAAAATTAATAAAATTAATATATAATTTATTGTGTAATTAATATTATTTAAATATAGAAAAAAATAGCTACATAAACTAGCTAAAATAATTTAATTCAATGTAAATTTATGTCGGAACCTACCCCCAAGCCAGACACCTCTCAAATTAACGAGTGGCGCAGAAAAATTGAAATCGCTAACCACAACAACATTTTTGGCCACTGCCGGACTTGTGGCTATCAATGGGTAGATTCCTCAGTTGATAAAACCTGTCCTCAGTGTAGTAGTAATGATGTAGAACGTATCTCCTGCTGGCAGTTTCCCGATGAGTGAGTGAGCATAATCGGTGTTTGGAAGGGACAGGGAATGCGATTGACCGTAGGTCACGCTACGCGAACGCATCAAACTTGTCTCAAGTCCGACCGATAGCACACCTAAGGTCAATTTACAAAATTTTCCATAGCCTTCTCCTTTTCCTTAATCAGGGGTTGTCTTAATCCTTGCTTTTCCTTTATAATACAACTATAGGAATAGTTTTTAAGAGGAACTTATGAACAAGTGCGTTTGTACTACCGAAGCGGCATCTCTGTTAGGAATCTCTTCGAGACGATTGCGACAACTCCTAGAGAAGGGTCGCGTTCGGGGTGCTTATAAAAGTGGGAAATTCTGGATTATTCCTCTGTTCAACCAAATGCCTCAAATTATTAAAGGCACTAGAGGACCAAAAGGCAAATGGCGTACCAGTCGTCCTCCCGCTCTAGCCAAGATTAATGTCAACCGCAATCACATTGGCTCGAATATCCACAAAAGCCCAGAAGAGCGCAAGCCAGTGATTTCAGTAAAACGAAGTGGCAACAATTTATATGGCAACCAGGTAGAAATCCTCGGCCCATGTCGAATTACCTATCAGCCGGATAATCCACTGCCTTGTGGCGCTCGTCTATGGATTGAAACCTTCAGTGATGTCCACTTCATCGGTGGCAGTTTCCCTGCCAGTCGTTAATCGGGTTGAACGCGATGGACGTTCGCGTAGCGTCGGCTCTGCCGAGAGTCCCGCTTTCAGCGATCGCGTGGCCTATTGGCCAAGGTTGTCTCTCAGAATGCAGAATGCAGAATGCAGAATGCAGAATGTAGAATGTAGAATGTAGAAGGCAGAATGTAGAATGCAGAATGTAGAAGGCAGAATGGTTAATTCTTAATTCTAAATTCTTAATTCTTAATTCTAAATTCTTAATTCTTAATTCTAAATTCTTAATTCTAAATTCTTAATTCTTAATTCTTAATTCTTAATTCTAAATTCTAGAATTATTAATTCTTAATTCTAAAATAATGTTAATGCTCCATTGACCAACAACCCAGGCTTTAACTAATAGAAAGCTCTTATTTACATGACCTCGACGATGGTGTTGTAAAGGAGTCTATTCTGTTGCGCCTGCGAGCTGATCTAGATTTGAACTTGCATGCTTTATCCTCTTGTGAGTTTTGCTCTTCACTGGCTGCTGCTGCTGGAACGGATTCTTTCCCTGAGTTTTCATTAGTAGCTTGAGCTGGCTTGACTGGCACAGCTGTAGTGTTGGTAGTATTTTCCTGAGTCGGAGTATTTTCCTGAGTAGGAGTATTGTCCCGCACTGGTACTAACACCCTCCTGGGTTTAGGAGTATTTTCCTGAGTAGGAGTATTTTGCTGTACAGGCACTGCTCTAGGTTTAGGAGTATTTTCCTGAGTAGAGGTATTGTCCCGCACTGGTACTGACACCCTCCTGGGTTTAGGAGTATTTTCCTGAGTAGAGGTATTGTCCCGCACTGGTACTGTCACCCTCCTGGGTTTAGGAGTTGAGTCTTGGCTAGAGGTATTTTCCCGGACTGGTACTGACACCCTACTCGGTCTAGTGCTCGAATTTTCCCTAGCACTATTCGGTTTTACTGGAACTGATACTGTCCTATTGTTATCGGTAGAGTTATTGGAGTTATTGGTAGGAGTTTCTGGCTTAGGCACTACTATTACTGGGTTGTTGGCAGCAGCGTTTTCCCCACTAACAGTATTTGGCTTTGCTGGAACTGGCTGGTTAGCTGTTGACTCTTGGAAAACCGATAGACTAGGACAGTTGCCTTGATCATAGTCAAAGGCTACCTTGACCTGGTAGGGTTTTGTTGTACCACTTTGGTTGTTAAACTTGCGGAACTGAATATCTTCCAGTGCCTGCTGATTTAAAATGCCGTACCCTGCACTCTGAATCAGCTGTGCATTAGTCACTTCACCATCAGCACCTACTAAAATTCCGAAGACTGTTGTGCCTTCTAGTTTCTTAATACAAGCGTCTTTCGGATAAGTAGCACTAACTGTTATTGCTTCTGGTATGACTTCCTTTTTGGGTAAGGTATCTTTTACCAAAGCCATCCATTCTACCAGGTTTTTCCTAGCTTCCTCATCAGTGGTATTGGTTACATCTTTTTTCAGTTGCTTCCGCCGCATCCGCACTTGAGCTACTAAATTTTGCTCACGTTGTCGTGCGATCGCAACAGCACTAGAAGGTACTGGTTTAGTAGGCTCAGAAGGAGGAGGGGTGATGGAAAATTGTGGTGGTGGAGGAGGTGGAGTAACCGATACCGGTGGCTGTTGGTTAGGAACCTCTAATGGGTCAGGAATCTGGTTGCTAGAATTCCCAAATACTGGCAAGGAACCGGTCTGGAAGGAACCTGGATTCAAAGACTCTGTATCGAATTTGAACTGAGGTCGCGGTGGTGGGGCTGGTAGTGGTGTCCTGGGTTTTGGTGGTAGCTGGATCGGGAAAGACCCTCTGGTGATAATTGGTCTTTTGCGATTTAGCAGTGGTAAAGGATACTTACCAATTGTGGGTAAGGGTTTTATCGGTAGGGATCTCAGAGGTGGGGGTGTGGGAATTTTTTTCAGGGGCTTGAGAGGAGGTATTGAAGGTAGCGGTGGTGGAGGGGGTGGGAAAGGATTAAATAACGAAGGGATGGAGGGCTTTGCCGGAGTCTTGGCATTAGGTAGAGCTGGCAGGGTCAGTGGTGGTGCAGCAGACTTGGGCACACGGTTGAGTTGTTGAGGGCTTAACTCCAACACTTGCACCATTGATTCTTCCTTAGGCTTTTGATTCTTCAACAAATCACCTAAGATAGGTACGAGTAGCATATGAACCCCCAGAGAAGCGGTAACAGAAATCACTAGGGGGTGACTCAGCATTTCTGGGACGTTTTTAATTAAAGAAGCATCAGACATGGCAGTTATTCTTGACGTATTTCCATAGTTGCTATTGACACTCCCCGGTCATTAGACGCGGGGATTCTTTAATCAACGACTCGACTTGCTGAACCTGGCCGGAACCAAGAACAGTAGAGGCCAAATCTCCTAAAGCGTTTAGGTCTGTGACCCAAGTTCCGGTGTGCCCCACCGTACTCAAAGCTCTTTTAAGGATGTTGATTGCGGCGTTGTGTTCGCGAAGCGGTTCCGAAGGAACATCCCTATCTAGCTGACATCCACACTTACAGATGTGAGTCCTAGTCGATAGAGACTTTTTAACTATTTCGCCGCATCCGGAACAGTTTTGGCTAGTATAGGCGGGATTAACTGCGACAGTTACTTTTCCAAATTTAGTTCCAAAATGTTCCATCCATTTCCTGAATTGATACCAACCTGCGTCATTAATAGATTTGGCAAGACAAGGATTTTTTACTAGATTTTTAACTCTCAAGTCTTCGTAGGCGACCAGGTCGTTAGACCGGATTACGCAACGAGCCAGTCTCTTGGCATGTTCTTCACGCTGCCTACTTATCTTAAGGTGTGTCCTACCTAGCCTATTAATAGCTTTCTTCCGGTTAGCAGAGCCTTTCTTTTTTCGAGAAACCCGGCGTTGATGGAATTTAAGACGTTTTTCTACTGTTCTGTAAAAACGAGGATTGGGTTCAGTCTTTCCAGTGGAATCAGTATAGAAGTCTTTTAGCCCGACATCTAACCCAATGGCTGTACCAGTCGGATCTAATTCTTCTTTAATATCAGCTGAAACACAAAACTGGACATAGTAGCCATCAGCCCGGCGGACTATCCGAACTCGCTTTATTTGCTTCTTATCAAAACGCCACAATTCCCACGTTCCCTTCAACTTGAGCTTTCCAATCCCCTTTTTATCACTAAACGTAATTGACTTCTTGTCAGGGGAAAACTGCCACCCAGACTGTTTGTACTCCACTGAGCGACAGTTTTTTTGGAACTTAGGAAAACCTTTCTTTCCGGGTACTTTTTTCTTGCAGTTGTCAAAGAAACGAACGATTGATGACCATGCTCTCTCAGCACTAGATTGCCGAGCAGTAGAGTTCAACTCATTGGCAAAAGGAAAGTTTTTGGCAAGGACGGCGCTGTATTTGTTGAGGTCGAATTTATTAGCCCCTTTGTTGTCCATCCAGTACCTGAGACAGCTGTTGCGTATGAACTTAACTGTCCGGATTGCCTCATCAATAGCGGAGTATTGATGCCTTTTCCCCTTTGCCTTGAATTCTAAAACGATCACCAGTTTCGACCTCAACTTTCCTTTACTTTATTTTACAACACCCAGACTAAACTTTCGGATTATTTAGGAATATTTTTCTCACGGCGCGTCAAGCCGCTATTCGCTTTCATCCCCGGTCTAAAGACACGGGGTTTTCAGCGTTTAGAATTTTATAAGAGCGATCGTGCTGGGGCTAGCTATAACAACTACATCGATGGCTGAAACATTGCTATCTATTGGTTTGCTATCTATTGGTTTACCTTAACAATTAGCAGAGAAAAATAGGGTAATGCCAGATTAGGGCGATCGCATAAATTACGATAAATCACCTGCTCCGGTAGAGTTGCTCGTTCTACCACATAGGCATTTTCCAACAACTGATGTCGATGCAGCACTTGCCACACCTGCTGATAAACTGAACTGACTTTGAGCAAGACTACTACATCTGCCCAATCCAAAACCTTTTCCAGTTCCTCCACATTATAGAGAGCTGGTAGCACCACCAGCCGCTGATCACGAATGGTCAAGGGTAATCCTAAAACCGATGCTGTAGCCATGGGGGAAGATACCCCTGGTACAGTTTGAATCAGGCTTTGAGGATGTAACTGTTGTAGCTTCTGTGCCAAATAGGTAAATGTGCTGTAAAAGCTCACATCTCCTTCGCACACAAATGCTACATCTTGCCCTAATCCTAGATAATTCCAGACTTGCTCAGCAGCAACTTGCCATGCTTGGGTCAAGATAGCGGTATCCTGCACATATGGAAATGTCAAGGGTAACTGCACCTGATGATTCTCCAACCATTGAGCGACAATCTGTTGAGCCAGTCCTGGTTTTCCACGGACTCCAGTAGGAAAGGCTACTACTGGTGCCTGTTTCAATATACGTAGTGCTTTGAGGGTGATCAGGTCAGGATCCCCAGGACCAACACTTATACCATAAAGTGTACCTAGTTTCACAAAAGTTTAAAATTATCTATAAAATTTATATTAAATTAAAATTACCGATGCCATTACCAACTGTTATTTTACCGGGCTATTTTGCTAGCGCTAGTGAATACCGTGATTTAGAACAATCACTACAACAGCTAGGGATTGCCGCAACTACTGTACCAATACGCCAACAGGATTGGTTTCCTACCCTCGGTGGTCGCTCTGTGGTGCCAATTTTGCGAAAAATCGACCAAGCTGTTAAACAGCAGTTGGAGAAGCATAACACGTCAGAGATTAATTTAATCGGTCACTCTGCTGGTGGCTGGATTGCCAGGATATATCTAGGAGAAAAGCCTTACACTATTCATGGAGATGTTACTGATGACTCGGTAGGGTTATGGAATGCTCATTCCTATATCTCTACCTTAGTGACTCTGGGTACACCCCATCTCAGTCAGGAACGTTGGACTAAACGCAATCTTGATTTTGTGAATGATAACTATCCAGGGGCGTTTCACCAAGATGTCAATTATATTTGTGTTGCTGGTAAGGCAATTTATGGTAAGCGACGTTTAGGCAGTTGGTTGGCTTACAACAGTTACAAGCTCACTTGTGGAGAAGGGAATTGCTGGGGAGATGGGATTACTCCCATTGCTGCTGCTCATTTGGCTGGAGCGACTAATATTACTCTTGATGAAGTGCTACATTCTCCTAGGAGGAAAGGGCTTTGGTATGGTTCACCTGAGGTAAGGGAGGCTTGGGTGAAGTGTTTAGGTTGAAGGTTTCTTTGAAGGTTGAAGGTTTCTTTGGTTGAAGGTTGAAGGTTGAAGGCGTAGGGTGCGTTAGGGGCGGGCGAGCCATGATTTTTCGCCTCTTCGCCAGGGTTGGGATAGTCCGCACCGTAACGCACCATCAGAAGCTTGAAGGTTGAAGGCGTAGGGTGCGTTAGGGGCGGGCGAGCCATGATTTTTCGCTTCTTCGCCCCTTGTTGAAACAGCCCGCACCGTAACGCACCATCAGGTGAAACAGCTTTTAGGAGATGCACCCTATCCAGAACTTAATGCGATCGCGTAGCGTAGCCCTTTGGGCTAATCGCTTTTAGCGGAAGCTTTGCTTCATCGCGTAGCGTGGCCAACGGCCAATCGCGTTTAGCGGTTCCTTCCCAGTATCGCAATGGTAGAAGTGGATTTCAGCTACAACAACCTATCCCTGGATATTTGTCTGGAACAGTCTGTAAGTTAAGAAACACAATCAATAGGGGTTTATTAAGAATTATTATCACTGTATTGACAATAACTGCTTATTCTAATAATGGACTTACGCAAAGCCCCCTAAATCCCCCAATTCTGGGGGACTTTGCCCCCCTAACCCCCCAATTTTGGGGGGTTAGGGGGGCAAAACCAACTCAACTTCGTAAGTCCTATAATAACTAACTACCACTAAACTTCCCTCGTATAGGTGCGTTCGCGTAGCGTAGCCCTTTGGGCTAATCGCTTTTACCGCAGCGAAGTTGATCACAAAAGCAGAACAGCGGCAGGGTTGTGAAGGGAGTGTGTATCAACACTATATAGTGTATTTTTGATGCCACTCCATAGTTATTCGCGAAAGTATTTCCGGAATCTTGATTTATTGGTTGTAATTTATACTATAAAGCGATACATAATTCACTTCAATTAAAATAACTTGTAATAAGTTTTGCTCCCTACTTTCTATTTCATTTTCTATATATGATTATCGCTGATGAAAGCTGAAGAAGTTCTGAAACAATATGCAGCAGGAGAACGGGATTTCCAAAGGGTAAATCTTAGAGGTCAGTCATTCCGGGGGAAAGAGCTTTCAGGGGCAGATTTTAGTGAAGCGGATATTAGAGGAACGAATTTTAAGAATGCTAATCTAACCGGAACTCAGTTCTGTAAAGCGAAGGCAGGATTACAGAAAAGGTGGGTAATTGTTCTTTTGTTGGTTTCATGGGTAATCTCAGGACTATCAGGATTTGCCTCTTTATTGGGTGGGATGGCAATAGCGTTAATATTTGACTCTAGCGAACGGCAACAAGTCTTTGGCTGGATAGTTTTGGTTGTAATAATTGTTTCAATTGCTGTTATCCTTGGTCAAGGTATCGAAAGAACCGTAGCCGTAGCCGGAACCGTAGCCGTAGTCGGAACCGTAGCCGGAGCCGGAGCCGTAGCCGTAGCCGGACCCGAATCCTTCGCCGGAGCCGTAGCCATAGCCGGAGCCGGAGCCGTAGCCATAGCCGGAGTCGAAGCCATAGCCGGAGTCGTAGCCGGAACCGGAGCCGTAGCCGGAACCGGAGCCGGAGCCGGAACCGGAGCCGGAGCTGTAGCCGTAGCCGTAGCCGTAGCCGGAGCTGTAGCCGTAGCCGGAGCCGTAGCCGGAGCCGTAGCCATACCCGGAGCCGGAGCTGTAGCCGTAGCCGGAGCCGTAGCCTTCGTTTTACTTAGTATTTACTTGGGCTGGCGTACTCTAAAAGGGGACCCCAGAGATGCCTGGATTCGTAGTATTGCTATTGCTTTTGCTGCCACAAGAGGAACCAGTTTTCGCAAGGCCAATTTAACCGATGCTGATTTCACGGGAGCTATCCTTAAAAGTACAGATTTAAGGGAGGCTATTATCACTTGTACTTGTTGGCGGAAAACTATTAAACTTGACCGAGCTAGACCAGGAACAAGCTACCTTCAATATGAAAATATTAGACAATTGTTGATAACTGGAGAGGGACAAGATAAAAACTTTGAGCGGCTCAACTTAAGAGGTATTAATTTAAAGGGAACTAATCTACAAGATGCTAGCTTCATTGGAACAGACTTAAACCGAGCTTGATGCTCATGACCGTTACGCCAATATTGAAGTTGGGTATCTG
>NZ_JAAHFV010000129.1:0-15953 GCF_010672755.1 Moorena sp. SIO1F2 | reverse complement strand
TCCCCAAAAAAAAGTTACTAAATAAACCTTATTACTACATCAATCAGCGACTTTACATAAAACCTAAATGGTTTGCCGAGGATCTAGAAAAATTACTCATTGAAAGCAATATTTTATTTCGTCAAGAAACGATGGAGTTTCCAGTAAACATTAAAGAGTGTTTTATCAAAGAGTCTCAAGTTGGTAAACAGTTGCTGGATTTTATAGTTGGTGCCAACACAGCATACTTTTCCCCCTTACAATTGCGACTGCTCTTAGACTACTTTGGCACTTGTGCGCAAAAAATAGAGGGGGGAGAAATAATGATTCCACACTCCATAATTTTATTTTTTCTTGAAAAAGAAAGGGTATCCGCTTAAAGTGGTAAAATTTTAACGGGACAGTGTGCCGCTCCACCGTACAGCCTTAAGTTAGTTAGTAGCCAAAATAAAATATATCCTACATCTGAAACAGCCATTAAACAAAACAGTAACAATCTCAAGCCTTTTTAAAACTACTATCAAAAAAGTAATCTAGATCTAGACTCTTGGTTCAAAATTACTTGGATAGATTACGAATATCTTGTTAATAATCATCGATTTTTACAAATAATTGATTCATTTGGAAGTGATACGATCAAACTTTTAGATATAGGTTGTGGAACAGGAGTTTTACCAGATTTATTAGATAAAAAAATTGATAGTGAACTCAAGCTATCATCTGATTTGCTAGATGTTTCAGACTATTGTCTGAATCAATGTAGTTCAGTGTTGAATAAATTAAAACACTTTCAGGCAAATCAAGGGTTCTTATCTTATACAGAAACTATTGAAACAGCAATTCCAAAAAGTAACTACTACGATAGTATTTGGGCAATTCATTCCTTTTATACTGTAGACATTAATAAAATTCAAGATATCCTAAAGCATATTAAGACATTGATCAAACCGAGTGGTATTTTTTTGATGTGTAAAGCAAGTTCAGATTCTTGGTACAATCAATTATATAATTTTTATCTAAAAAAATACGAACAGCCGAATAACTATAGAAGATTTATAACAGCAGAAGATATCCAAGAAAACTTAGAGTTACTCGAATTGCAGTACGATGTGATCGATTTTGATTATAACCATGAAATTGATTGTGAAGATCGAGATTTGCTAGAAGCTTATTTAAAACAATGTATCCTTAATAATTATGTTGATGTACTTTCCTTATTTAAAGAAAAATTATTACAGTATTTGAATCCAAAAACTAATCAATTTAGCTTTAAGCAAAAAACAAAACTGATAATTGTTAAAAAACACTAATTCAATAACTAACCATTCACGAACCTCATTAACAATAGGTAAATAGCTAAAAACATCATAGTAGAGATATGAAAACAACTTTTAATTTATGTTTGGAAATAGAATTTTTTATTAAATTTGCCATTACTTGTGCAATTTTTCAGCAATTTTTTTACTGGGTCTTGAACGATATCAAACTCAACGTTATCAACCAGGTAGTGCTTTACTGGCTTGTCGGTTCTGTTTCATTTTATGCCATTGGTATTTTCGTCGAAAAGGTGATTAAAAAGAACGAGCAGTTGAGAGAAAAACTAAAAGCCAGGATTAAGAAAGTAAAAAAACAGCCATTCCCTGCCTTTACTGCAAAAGGAATTATTCTTGGAGAAATCAAGAGTTTCATCGCAGCACTAGTTATCCTCTATCTGGCACCAGAGATGCATCGAGGCAATGGCTTGCTTCTAAATCTGGGATGGTTCTTAATGAGAATAGTTGCTGCTGATTTCTGTTTTTATGTCTCCCACTGGTTATTCCACAGAAGGTTCTTTCAAAAAATACATCTTAAACATCATGAGTTTATTGATACCTCAAGTTTTGTCGCTGGTCATAAGAGTATCATTGAATATATTATAGTTACCATTACAGACATTTTACCTATCTTTATATTTGGATATGATATCACTCAACTATTGGCCTGGACTCTTCTAGGTAATGCTTACAACCTAGAAGGTCATAGTTCCTTGTCAATATTTTTCATTCCGTCAGATTTTCACGATCTTCATCACACTTGTTTCAAAGGAAACTATGGAATTCAAGGATTTTGGGACAGGATGTTTAAAACGTTGATCCCCCCTACCAAAAAGTCGGGAATTATGTTCCCTACAGCTTCTCTGGAAAAGATCACCATGAAGTTGTCTAAATAATTTATAGGATAACTTTAAGTAGGAACGCTAAGTTGGAAAACTACGTAGGAAAGCCAAGGATAAGTCATGAGACCAACCCCTATCCCTCCACAGCCTGGTCAAGAATCCGTTTGGGATTACCCCCGTCCCGCCCGATGGGAAGACACTAGCAAGCACATCAAGGTGATTTTTAATGGTACAATTCTGGCTGAAACCAGGCAAGCGAAGAGGGTGTTAGAAACTAGTCATCCTCCCAGTTATTACATCCCCCGAGAAGACATCAAGCTTGAACATCTGCTCGAAACACCTCGTAAAACTTTTTGCGAGTGGAAAGGCTGGGCTTGCTATTACAAGGTTTCAGTAGGTGAAAAAGAGGCAAATAATGCCGTTTGGTGTTTCTTCGATCCAACTCCTGATTTTGTCCCGATTAAGGGATATTGTTGCTTTTATGCTCGTCTGATGGATGCCTGCTATGTAGATGATGAGTTAGTCACTCCCCAGCCTGGTGAATTTTATGGTGGCTGGATCACTAAGGATATTGTTGGACCTTTCAAGGGAGGACCAGGAACAATGGGTTGGTAGACGGGTTGGTAGATTGGGTAAATAGTGGTTTACTTTTGAGAGCAGTCGAGGGGGACGATTACTTGCCCCCCTCCCAATTAGATCTGGTAGATCTGGACGTGTCCATTTCCCTTGTAACCTGAAGAAATTTACAACAACCCAGCAAAATGTAGCGGTCCAGTACCACTAATTAACTCCAACAGTAAAGCAATAAACCCAATCATAGCCAGACGACCATTCCAAACTTCTGCTGCTGTAGTCATGCCCCACTCCCACCGCTCGGGAGGGTAAATTTTGACTGTCTTTGGCGGACGAATGACCTCGGAGAGTTCACGGCTGGGTGATTCGAGAGCGTCAACTACCAAATTTGTCAAAGACTCAATAAATAGGGGATGGGTATTGAGGGCTGGTACCCGCTCAAAGTGCTTAATCCCTGATTCTTCTGCTATTTCTCGATACTCAATGTCGATTTCTTGGAGGGTTTCGATATGTTCCGAGACAAAACTAATCGGGACTACCAGCAAATCTTGAGTATTCTTAGCTCCGAGTTCTTGCAACGCATCCTCGGTGTAAGGTTGGAGCCATTCTACCGGACCAACCCGACTTTGATAGGCCAGAGTATGGGGATTGGGGCGGTTGAGGGTTTTCATAATTAAGGCAGTGCAATCCTCAATTTCTCGCTGGTAGGGGTCTCCAGCTTCTGTGACATAGCTGATGGGTACACCGTGAGCACTGAAAAAGATATGAACTTGATCGGGATTAGAAAACTTATCGAGTTCCTGAGTAATTAAGTCAGCCATGGCTTGGAGGTATTGTGGCTGCTGGTACCAGGAGGGAATGACTGTGTGTTCAACCTTGCTCAGGTCTGGGTCTTCTTTCCACAGATTTTCTAGCAGACGGAAGCTAGAACCACTGGTGCTGATGGAAAATTGGGGATAAAGCGGTAGAATAACTAAGCGTTCGATCCCATCGGCTTTGATGGTTGCGATCGCTTCTTCAGTGAAAGGATGCCAGTAACGCATTCCTACATATACACTGACCTCTTGCCCTTTTGTTTGCAAATGTTCCTGGAGGGCTTGAGCCTGGGCGTCTGTAATCTTCCGTAGAGGGGAACCACCACCAATTTGCTTGTAGTTCTCCTGGGAGATCTTAGCACGCTTAGTGGAGATTAGCCAAGCCAGGGGTTTTTGCAGCCACGGAAAAGGCAGGCGAATAATTTCCGGGTCAGAAAACAGGTTGAATAGAAAGGGACGAACATCCTTTAACTGATCTGGCCCACCTAGATTAAGCAATAATACCCCAACACGACCCATAGTTAACACAGCTTCCCATAACTTTCATATTTGTTACTCATTTTAACAATATATTTTTTAACTTAAATTTGCAACAAGAAACACAGATCTTTACTAAGGAGTGAGTAGTGGCAACAGTTCTTAGAGCTTGGAGTTATCAGTACCAATGGCTGTATGATAGTATTTCCCGGATCGCGGCTTTGAGCGTAGGTGGAGAGAGACGATTCCGCCAGCTACCGTTACAGGGCTTAACAATTCATTCAGGAACCAAAGTGCTAGATCTCTGTTGCGGCAGTGGTCAGGCCACCCAGTTCTTGGTGGAATTGTCTGAGCATGTCACAGGCTTAGATATTTCTCCACTATCCCTAGAGCGAGCACAACGGAATGTTCCCCAAGCCAACTATGTAGAGGGTTTGGCTGAACAGATGCCCTTTCCAGATGCTCAATTTGATCTAGTTCACACCAGTGCAGCACTCCATGAAATGACCCCTGAGGTGTTGCAGCAGATTATTCAGGAGGTTCACCGGGTGCTTAAACCAGGAGGAGTGTTTACCCTGGTGGATTTGCACAAGCCAACTAATGTTTTGTTTTGGCCAGGGTTAGCGGTATTTATGTGGTTGTTTGAGACCGAGACAGCTTGGCAATTACTAGAGACTGACTTGGTCAAGGGGCTTGAGCAAGTGGGGTTTAAGGTATGCGATCGCTCTTTGCACGCAGGTGGTAGTTTACAGGTGATTCAGGTGACGAAAGCGTAAAGGCCGACAGTAACCAAAAAACCTACCCGAAGGGAAGGCCAAGGGTGAACAACCTTGGCCTTTGGCCACGCGATCGCGTTCAACCTTGGCCTTTGGCCACGCGATCGCTTTCAACTTTCAACTTTCAACCTTGGCCTTAAGGCCGTAGGCCACGCTGCGCGAACGGCCACGCGATCGCGTTCAACCTACCCTACACCTAACCCAAAAGGCTAACAACCAAATAACCTTCAACTATATAATCCACCTACATATTCCCCATAACCGTTGTAAGGTAGGGTGGGTCGTTTTTCCCAGGATAAGTTGGGACCGCTACTGATGAATCTTTCTGTCGCTTGTGACCATCTGGGGTGAGGCTTATTGGGGTTAACATTTGCCTCAAAGTCATATTCATAGGAATTAATAGTATTCCAGTAAGTAGCTGGCTGGTTAGCTAAAAACTCGACTTTGACTATAGATTTTGCTCCTTTAAAACCATATTTCCAGGGCACTACCATGCGAATAGGAGCACCATGCTGCTTGGGTAATAGATGACCGTAAATGCCAATAGCAAAAAATGCTAGTTCGTTAGCCATTTCCTCAACACGTAAACCTTCCGTATAAGGCCAAGGTAAGGAACCAAGGTGTATGCCTGGACCAATAGTAATTTTGCGGTCATAATAGGAGGTAAATCGCACAAATTTAGCCTCTGAAGTAGGTTCTACTGCTTTGATCAGCGCTTTCATCGGAAATCCGATCCAGGGTAGCACCATTGACCACGCCTCTACACAGCGGAAGCGATAGATCCGCTCTTCGATCGGAAATTTAGTTTGGAGATCATCTAGGTCATAGGTTTGGGGATTTTTGACTAATCCGGTTACCTCTACCTTCCAGTCTTTGGTTGGTAAATTTTGCGCTGCTTGCCAGATCGATTTACTGCCGCCAAATTCATAAAAATTGTTGTACTGTCCAGCGAGCTCCTCATCAGTGATCGGTCTGTCAACACTGGCAAAAGCTGGATTGGTTGCTAAGGATTTGAACTTGGGTTGATTTAGGGTTTCCCAAAGAGCTTTGTCTGAGGCAGAGGAACCTTGACAACCAAGAATTGATAGCATTCCAGTGCCTAGGCTGGCACCAACTAAATTTTTGAGAAAGCGACGTCGGTTAAAATAAGCCGTTTCTGAGGTGACTTGTTGCTCTGGCAGTTCCCAGGACTTTGGTACACGAATGATGGTCATAAAGTAAGTGATATTGTTGACGGTGAGCTTTTAGCAGTCAGCCTAAACAGGCTAGTCGAGGTTATAGCTGGCAAGGGTAGCTTTTCAAGTAGTGCCTTGACTGATAGCGTGGGTTAAAACCTTAAGGTAAGCATTCAGCTATCATCCGCGTAGCGTGACCATAGGCCAAGGCCAAAGCTTACCTCTTTTATTGAAAAGCTGATAGCTGATAGCTGATAGCTTAAGTTATGCTTGTACAAAGTTATAGTTAAAATTACTACCGCTTATTTTTTTTATAAGGATGTATTCGGATGCCAGATTAATGTCAAGACTACTAAAATAAAAATAAATAAATAAAATAAGGTAAATAAAAAAACCAGGAGAAAGCTGATGATCCGTAAAACACTAGTTATAGTAGGAATCGGCTGGATAGCTGTGGGATTGGTACCTCTTGCTTATGCTCAGTCAGGAGCGCAGTCTAGTGAGCCAAGCGGTTCAGTAACCCTGTCTGGTGACACCCTCCGCCAAGTTAATGGTCGCACGGTCTCAGACGATTATGGCACCTTTTTCCCAACATCACTAGAGCTAGAGGAAACGGAAGGCTTAGGTAACAATTTACAGCCTAAGTTCAAGGTTGGCTCAAGGGACAATGTAGACATAGTTTTTGGGGATGTCATCCAGCAGGAAGAACTTAATGTGTTTCCTCAATCCTCAACTACTCGCAATACTCAAAAAGTCCAGTTGGCAGTTCCACTTAGAGAGTAAAGGTTGAGTACAAGGCAAGTTCTAACCACTGATAGCTAAACGGTTACTCAACCTCTGGTTCACCAGTTCAGTAGCCAGGCTAATTGCAGCCTTCATGCTAGTAGCGTTAGCAATGCCAAGACCAGCAATATCAAACGCTGTGCCATGATCAGGAGAAGTGCGCACAAACGGTAAACCGATGGTAGTATTGATCGCTCGGTCAAATGCCATAAGTTTGACAGGAATTAAGCCCTGGTCATGATAAAGTGCCAAATAAGCATCATAAGCATCATGAGCGTACTGCTGATGGTTGCCGTACCAAGCCTGACCAGGTTTTACCCAAAGAGTGTCAGGAGGTACTGGTCCATCTAATTGGATAGTCGGGCGTTGCTGGCGCTCTTGCTCTAGCCAGGGAATCAACCAATCTTGTTCTTCACAACCTAGCTGACCCTGCTCACCACTATGAGGATTTAACCCAGAAATCGCGATTCGAGGTTTCTTGATGCCAAAATCCCTACCCAAGCAGGCTATCAGTAAGTCTAGTTTACTCGCCATCAATAGTGGCGTTAAGGTGTTTGGTACTTGACTTAAGGGAATATGTGTGGTAGCTAAAAGTGTACGTAGTACCCAACCACTATGGGGCGATCGCGCTACGAACAGCATCCCAAATTGTTTGACACCAGAATACTGGGCTAGCACTTCAGTTTGACCAGGATAATCATGTCCTGCCGCTTTCCAGAGAGACTTGGCAATGGGTGCGGTCACAATACCATCAAACTGACCACGTTGGGTGAGTGCGATCGCATTTTCGAGATACACAAAACTAAGAGCACCACTAGCCGCATTACCAACACCTGGGGTGATTTGAGGCCGTTGTCCATAATCCAACTCAATGTCAATTATTGATAATGTCTCTGGGGAAGCTAAAGTAGCTACATCTTCAATCCCCTGCTGACGTAGCTGGGTGTAAGCCCCATTCAAGAGGTACCGACTGCCAATCACCGTTATCTCACAATTGCTAGTGACTTGGGAATCTGCCAATGCCTTGAGGACAACTTCTGGTCCAATGCCTGCCGGATCTCCCAAGGTCACCGCTAACCGAGGACGCCTTGGTGGTGAGTTAAGTTTTCCTGTCAAAGACATTTTCTGATGGTTTGTTGACCAAAAAAAGTGGGTCTCAAGCCTGGCCTTTGGCCACGCTACTTGAGGTGCCCATAAGCGGGCGACTTTTCCAGAGATGATGTATAATGACAGTGTAGCCTAGCACAGGCAGGATTCGTCGGTACTGCCAAGCTTCCCAACGACAATTACGGGCAGGATGCCCGTTCCACGCAAGATGCTAGTACACGAGGCGCGAAAAACCTCGAAAAAACGCATGGATCCGTTGCGGATACCGACAAACCAGTAAAGTCAACTTTCAATAATTAGCGTACCGTGGGGCACACGGGAACGTAGTTAAACGCTTAGGGAGACAAGCCCACTGGGGTTAGTTAAATTAGGCTCAGCATTTGGTTGTTTGGAACGGATACTTGGCTTAAATATTGCCTTTCAGGATAGCTAATTTTAAGGCGTGTCGTAGAACTAAGAATCCACGTCCTTCAAGGGCGGGGAGTGTCAAAAGTCTGACATCATTCCTGAAGACTCCCGTACCCTAACCCCTTTGCTGAAATAGTCTTGCTCAGGATTTCCATAGGATTGCTATATTCTGGCACCCTAGTCATGATACCTTGTAACAAAAGTACATAGGAGATCATAAAACAATGGGTACAGAAATTTTCAATGCAGCATTTTTGTCCTTCACCCTGATTCTGGTGGGTTTGGGCTTAGGCTTCTTATTACTCAAAATCCAGGGAGTGTCAGAATAGTTTCTAGTGAATGGGTTATGGGGTAACGGCTGTGGGGTTTGGTAAAGAATTCTTTCACAGTTTTCTTCCCAACCAATCACTTATGCTGTCTTAGCCTAAACCCATTCTCCCACACCCCTAACCCGATGGCGTTGCCTATTGAATACCAGAAAAATGAGAGATCGACAAAATTTCTGATAGAATCTTATAGAAAGTTTAAGATTCCTTACTAAAATTACTATAATGAACTTGTTGGTCGTCGGTGCAACTGGCACCTTAGGAAGACAGGTGGTTCGTCGTGCACTGGACGAGGATCATCAGGTACGCTGTATTGTACGCAGTCCACGAAAAGCCTCTTTCCTTAAAGAATGGGGAGCCGAACTAGTACAAGGGGACCTTTGTGTTCCAGAAACCCTGCCAAAAGCTCTGGAAGGGATCACAGCTGTCATTGATGCGGCAACATCGAGACCAACAGATTCTCTGACCATCAGACAGGTAGACTGGGAAGGTAAAGTTGCCCTAATTCAAGCTTCTGTCGCTGCTGGTGTTGAAAGATATGTCTTTTTCTCAATTCTGGGAAGTGAGAATTTTCCTCATGTCCCACTGATGGAAATAAAGCACTGTACAGAACTATTTCTGGCAGAATCAGGATTGCCACACACAATCTTGAAACCAAGTGGCTTTATGCAAGGCTTAATTGGTCAGTATGCCATCCCGATTTTGGATGGACAGGCGGTTTGGATTACAGGAGAAACCTCTCCCATCGCCTATATGAACACCCAGGATATTGCTAAGTTTGGCATTCGTGCTCTGGAAGTTCCAGAAACAGTAAATCAGACATTCCCGGTTGTGGGAACCAGAGCCTTTAGTACCTACGAAATCATTAATCTGTGTGAGCGGTTGTCCGGTAAAGATGCTAAAATAGCCCGACTCCCAATAAATTTTTTGCGGGGTGTGCGCCGATTCGTGAGATTTTTTCAGTGGGGCTGGAATGTGGCAGATCGGCTTGCCTTTACTGAGGTGCTAGTGAGCGGGAAACCTCTGGATGCACCGATGGATAAGGTATACGAGGTCTTTGGCCTAGACCCGAAGGAAACCACAACTTTGGAAGAATATCTGCAAGAGTACTTTAACCGGATTATGAATAAGCTCAAAGAAATCGATTACGAGAAAGCTAAAAAGAAGTCTAAGAAGAGGACTCCCTTCAAATCTAAATCCTAGATATTTCCTGGAAAATCGGTAAGCGCGAGGTTTTGGGGAGCCAGTGCAGCAAAAGTGCTTCTCTACCGGGCTTCCAAGGTGCGGATGCCAGCCTGAGCACACAGCCGGTCCCCATAGCGCGACTGCATCAAGACGGTACCTGATTAAATGACAATTGTCCATGATGTTCGGTGATAATTTAATCCAAGTAGTTCAAGACGGGGACTGGTGAGTATACCAAAAGCAGGCATTATCTACAACGACCTTAAACCAATGGCTTGTAGCGTTGCTGAAGAGTTGCACAACCAATTGAGGACTGCGGGTTGGGAAGTGTGTATGGCGACAGGGGTTGGGGGAATTCTGGGTTATTCGAGTCCTCAATCACCAGTGTGTCATACACCAATGGACAAACTAGCCCCCCCTGGTTTTGATGACCAGATGGCTTTCGCAATTGTATTAGGGGGAGATGGTACAGTACTAGCCGCTTTTCGCCAAGTGGCTCCCCAAGGGATCCCTTTGCTAACGGTGAATACAGGTCACATGGGTTTCTTAACAGAGACCTATGTCAATCAGTTGCCTTCTGTCTTGGAACAGGTCATGGCAGAAGAGTATGTTATAGAAGAACGGTCGATGCTTTCTGTGCAGATCCTGCGAGATGAGAGGATTTGGTGGGAGGCACTTTGTTTAAATGAAATGGTATTGCACCGGGAACCGTTGACGAGTATGTGCCATTTTGAGGTACAAATAGGACATCACGCACCAGTGGATATTGCCGCTGATGGTATAATAGTATCAACACCCACTGGCTCTACTGCCTATTCTCTAAGTGCTGGGGGACCAGTATTAACTCCTGAGGTGCCGGTGTTGCAACTTTTGCCCATCTGTCCCCATTCTTTGGCATCTCGGGCATTAGTCTTTGCCGACACAGAGCAATTAACCATTTTTCCCGCTACTCCCAATTCGATGGTGATGGTAGTTGATGGCAATGGTGGTTGCTACGTAATACCAGAAGATAAAATAAAAGTTAAGCGATCGCCTTACTCCGCTCGATTTATCCGTTTGCAAGCACCGGAGTTTTTCAGGGTTTTGCGAGAAAAGTTGGGGTGGGGATTGCCACACATTGCTAAACCGACCTCTGTGGAGTTGCCTTAGGGCTATTGTTCCTGTAAGCTCCTCAGTCTAAATTAAGAATTAAACAGCCTAGCAAGGGTCAAGGGGAGTTAGGCAGAAGTGTCAAAAAAGGTGATTGCTGCCTGTTGGTTAAGAGAAACATGATTAGCTCGAATCAACTAACCATAGGGGTTTCCTGAACGTGTTGCTCGAAAGTTGTATTCATAACCTAGCACCATGACTCTCGATCTGGTAGTTTCTGGTGGTGTGTGGTGGTGTCCGATATCCATAATATTTAATCGGTGAAACGCAACTTTGGATCAGGGGGGCTTGTGCAACCTTTGCCCCGGTAAGATAGGAGTATCCACCAGCAACTGGCTATTCACGGTCGGTACTTAGGCAATCAACCCAAACTATTCTATGTCTGCTTTGAATCGCAATACTCGTCGTCGGCTCAATAAATTACAACAGACTTCCAGTGTGTGGGAGGGAGACCGCCGTCCCCTGTCAGTTATTGGTAACAATCATCAACAGCCGGATGGTGAGGGTCATAATGATTGCATTCTTTGGGTGGATGGCTCGGAAGGCATTGTCAGGGCAATGGATTTAGTATCACCAACCATGGGACCAGAAGCGATTGTTCGTGCCCTTATGCAAGCCATGGAACATCCCCAAAGCCCCGCCAGACCAGCACGACCCTCAAAGATTGTTGTTCGTAACCGAGAAATTCAGTTCTTTTTGCGAGGTGTCCTTCAAGGGTTAGACATTGGCATTGATTATGTACCCAATTTACCCTTGATTGACGAACTGTTTCGGGGATTTGAGGAAATGGCGGCTACTCGACAACCCCAGCTACCACCTAAGTATGCCGACCTACTTATAGAAAAAGCCTATGAAATTTGGCATGAAGCTGCTTGGGAAGTAGTGGCTGATCATCAGATTATCTCGATTGAATTAAATCGCTGGGATGTGGAAACCCTATACGTCTCAGTAATGGGTATGCTGGGTATGGAATACGGGGTACTACTATATCGCTCCTGGGATTCCCTGAAACGGTTCCGATCATCAGTGCTGGCAGATGACTCGTGGGAAAAGATGGAACAAGCTTTCTTAGGGCAAGATTGTTTGTTTTTAACTTTTGGGCGGTTTGGTGATGATACCGAAGATGAGGATGAAGAGGATGATATAGATTTAGCTGATTTGCCAGTATCTGAGATTGTACCTGGCTTTGGTACAGTCCATCCCTTGGAAGGAATGCGACCTTATATTTATGAAGAAGAAGCGATCGCAATTTATGTTGCCCTAGAAGCGATTCAGCGATTTGTTCACCATTACCATGAGGAATTAGATGACGAAAACTTACCCAAGATTAGTAAGCGCTACCGCATCCCGGTACCCCTAGAACCAAAATCTACTGTTAACGTTAAAGTTAACACCCATCCTGACCTGGCGGATGAGTTGTTAGAGATGGCAATTGAGTCCGAGGAAGATGATTTCGATTCAGAGTCGATGACCATACCCTTACGGGATGACCTTGTGCCAAAGGATGCTTTCCTCAAGCTGGGCATGATGTCTTGGGAAGCAATAGAATCTATTCGCTCTGGTGTCAAATCCTATCAGTCTCAGAATATAAAGGCAATCGGGGAAGGCATGCCAGTTATTTTGATTCAAACCACCCGACCAAAGGCACAAGTGTTGATAGAGCAGATCGAGACCGCTGGTGGACTCAAAGGGATTTGCTTTAATTCAGGGGAAGACCCCTTTGAGGGCACACGCTACGACCTTGGCATTATCCAAACAGAAAACAGCAGTCTTTATTTATTAGGAGAGTTTTCTGAAACCGATACCAACCATGCTGCTGCCCGCCAGCAGTGGGAGGAGGGTTGTGAAAATCAGGGATATTGTGGTTTAGTTATTGCCAGAGGTCTAGCAGGAGCATCTCGGGGTAATCCCAAGCCTCGTGACATGATGGCATTGTTTGAAGCGCGATCGCTCTCCACTACAGATTTGGGAATAGCAATCCTCAAGGCAGAACCCTCAATAACTGAGCCACCCTTCTGACCTTCTGATTGAGAGAATGATTGAGAGACTCCCCACCCAGAAGCCTGATCCGATCACGGGATAAGTAGACCAACAACACCACCATCCCCTGGGATTACTTCACCAATTTTACATGCATTTACCTGCTGTGAATTAAACGATGTTAGGGTTTCCTCAACCTGCTGTTGAGGAACAATCAGCACAAAACCAATCCCCATATTATAGGTATCAAACATTGCCTGAGGACTAACCTGACCTGTGTGAGCTAGCCACTGAAAAATTGGTGGAATCACCCAGCTGTTGGGATAAATCTGGACGGATTGTCCAGCACCCAGGCAACGAGGGAGGTTTTCTGGGATACCGCCGCCGGTAATGTGAGCCATACCGTGAATCTCGATACCAGCCCTACGAGCATCAAGCACAGGTTTCACGTAAATCTGTGTTGGTGTCAACAATTCCTCCCCTAAGCTTTTACCAGCTAACAATTCCGGAGTTATATCCCAGGAAAGAGCGTTGTCTGGGGAATCCTGAACAATTTTCCGGATCAGACTAAAACCATTGCTGTGGACGCCCTGACTGGCCAAACCAATTGCCACATCTCCAATTTGCACTTGGGAACCGTCCAACATACGGCTCTTTTCCACAATTCCTACACAAAACCCTGCTAGGTCATACTCGGCGAGTTCGTAGAAACCAGGCATTTCTGCGGTTTCCCCTCCTAGTAAAGCACACCCAGCCAGACGACAACCTTGGGCAATACCGGCAACAACCTGAGTCAGTTGTTGTTGATTGAGCTTGCCAGTTGCTAAATAATCCAAGAAAAACAGGGGTTCCGCACCAACAGTCAAGACATCGTTGACGCACATGGCTACCAAATCAATGCCAACGGTGTCATGGCGGTTAAGGTCTTGAGCCAATTTGAGTTTAGTACCAACTCCATCAGTTCCAGATACCAACACTGGCTCAGTATATCCCACTGGCAGCTGAAAGCAACCACTAAAGCCACCCAGTCCACCTAATACTTCCGAACGGTGGGTACTTTTTACCAGGCTACGGATTTGCTTAACAAATCCTCGACCTGCTTCAATATCAACACCAGCGTCTCGATAATCCATGGGAACACACAAATGCTTTTGAGCTAGAAATGCAGGATGTATTTTACAGCGTAGCGTCGATCAAGACCTAGGGGGCAAATAGGGTCAGATCAGTAGTGTGTTGAGGAAGGCCGTGGTCAGCGCCGTGGTCAGCGCCCTTCATTACCAGAATTGCTTGCACCTAGTCTGTATTAAAGTTTACTTTAGGTCGGAAATTTGGTGAAGCTGATTCATTAGTTATTTCGCAGATCTTGATGGAATTGATAAGAATTAACTATTATTGACTTGACTTCACAAAAACTTCATAAAACCTCTAACCACTAATATAACTTAGTTTGTGGTGAATTTACAAAAGTCGTTTTTGACAAGTTATTAGTAACCGCTTCATAAAATGGGGATTCCACCATCAGAAACTTCATGGTATTCTGTTTCAGGTTTTTAGTTAAATCACTAATAACCATTTGTGAGGAAATAACCATTTGTGAGGAGTTAATGGGCAAGTTGAAGTTATGTTACTGCGTTTGTTGCAGCACCATAATGCCTAAAACTGCCAATTATCTTAGACTACAGACCTATGAATCAAAAAATTTGGGGTGGCATTACCGTTTCTGTGCTAACAACAGTTCTCGGTGCAACAATATCAACTCCTGTCTCATCCGCTGAGACAGTTACTCAGACTGTGACCAGAAATTCTGATACCCAACTGGCACAAGAATTGCCATCTAGCGTAACTGCAGCAATAGAAAAACTACCAGCTCAGCCAACACCAGAGTTTCAATTTGCTGAGTTTCCAGAGCAACTGAGAACTGCTAAACCTGATGAAATCATTACCAATATTTATGCTTATCAACTGGCAGGACGTCAGGCAGCTACACTGTATGTCCGTAGTATTCCTGTTCTGACTTTCCTCGGTTCACAGGAAATCAATGCTGACCCTAGCAAAGACAGAGTTGCTACTGAGGTTGAAAAGATAGCAACTCCGTCTTCTGTTGCCCCAGGCAACGCTACGATATCGGATGCTAATGGGTCAGAAAATGACTCAATTCGGCGGGCTCAAGTGGTTGCTGCTCGGATCAATGAACTTCATCGCAACAATGTCAATGCTGAGTCAATCACTGTCCGTTGGAATGGTTCCTACAAAAGCTACAGCATCCAAGTCAATGGGGAAGAATTAGTCCAAGTTGATCAGAATACAATTCTGCCAGATACCACTAAAGACCTGGCTGAAGATGCTCTACAAGCTACTAATCGATTGCGACGGCTGATCGGTTACGCTTCCCCTCTCAAAGAAATTGCCGACTTACCGCCAGCACCAAAACCACGAAGAGTACAGAAAGTAGCTAGGAGTACCACTCGGCGAGTAAGAAGTCAGATGAGGGGTATGGCTTCTTGGTATGGTCCGGGTTTCCATGGCCGCCGCACTGCCAGTGGTGAGCGATTTAATCAATACGCCCTGACTGCTGCTCATCGTACCTTGCGGTTTGGGACTAGGGTGCGGGTGACTAACATGAGAAATGGTCGCTCCGTGATTGTGCGAATTAATGACCGTGGACCCCACAGCAGGAGTCGGCTCATTGACCTTTCCAGGGGCGCAGCCCGAGTTATTGGACTTGAAAGATCCGGCACTGCTGCTGTGCGTCTAGAGGTTTTATATTAATTTCACCTTTGGTAATGGCTAATGGGTAATGGCTAATAGTAATCCAATTCCCAATTACCCATTACCAAAGGTGAAAAAAAATTTGTTGCAGCTGCCAGAATAATTGGATTGGTCAGGTCTGGCACTGGGCCTGTGCGTATAGAGATTCTTTATTGAATTGATTAGTGATTAGGGCATGTCGTCAGTTAAGCCAGATGACAGAAGCGGCGAGATGAATGGCTCCCAAAAAATTACGAGCAGTTTTATCATAGCGAGTTGCTATTGCCCTGTATTGCTTAAGTTTCTGAAAAAAGTTT
>NZ_JAAHFV010000128.1:0-15956 GCF_010672755.1 Moorena sp. SIO1F2 | reverse complement strand
CAACAAGCCTTTTTAGCCAATATCGTTCCCCTCTATCGTGATCGGGGAACCAAAAACAACCTGATCGAGTTGTTGCAAATTTACACAGGTAAGGAGTTTGAACCCAGGATTATTGAACCCGAAGATAATCACTCTATTGTTAACTTTTATTGATATTAGATGCAGCAATTTCAATTTCAATCTCAGTTCTGAGTAGTTCATAGGGTTTGACATCCAATCCAACAAATTGCTTAGTATCTGGAGTTTCTATTCGGCGATCGGGAACGTTTTCCCCAATTCTGTTCATCTCCACTGAAGTCACATAATCAATACCTGGCAGTTGGTCGAGTAATTGATAGATTTCTGAGACAAACAAATTACGACCGAAAGGCCAACCCCTTTGATCTTCACCATCGACTAAAGGATCAAGAAAATTAGCGATCGCTATCTGAGCTTTTGCTTGGATGTCTTTTTCCTGAATGTCAGGTAGAGGAACAACTGTAGCTTGAATCCTAACATTTAAATACTGCGGTTCAACAACCTGCAGACGTGTGGTTATTAGTCGGCGGGAATCTAAATCTTCTTTTACTTGATCAATAATCTCAGACAGGTTTGCTTCCTCCCCTTTTTTCGGAACAACAATTAAACCAATATGTCCTGGCTTCTCAATGTCAAAGCTGCGGCGCAAGTCACGCTTGGGAATACAACGTACTCGTGCCACACGAGAGTCAGCTTTTTGTGCCAAATCCTCAAAATCCTGGCAAGAAACAGCTCGTTCCTCCTGACGTAATTGACGAATGGTATTGCCTATGTCTCGATTGAGTGCCTCGATATCTGTGCCAGAAGCTTGCCATTGAGGACCATTCAATAACTTAAGAAAAGAATGGATATTGTTAGCTGTTACTCGATTTTGCCGATAAATTAACATTTCTGTTAAATAGGCAAACAGCTCAATTAAGGTAATACCCGGATCAGAAGGATTATGATTAGTCCATTGCGGTGCATGGGTGGGAATCATACTCAGGGCTTCTTGCACCAAGTCGTCATAAGTTCGGTCGTCAAGATTGGGTAATTCTATGGGCATGGCAATTCCTCCTCAGGATTCCACAAAAGTTAAACTGATGGTATGGTTGCCGGAATAAACTAAAAAGCGACCTGTTTGTTTAGTACGTTCTAGTTCTTCCATTTCATCCATCTGGTCATTGGCTTGATCTACCCCTTCAGCCACCTCAAGATTGCGCACATGATCGACTCCCGATATTCCCTCCAGCAGTCGATACAAATCAGATTTGTACGGTTCACGACCAAAATCCCAACCTATACCCTCAAAGCCACCGGTTAGGGGATGGAGAAAACTCGCTAATTGTTGTTCAACTGTTTGTGCTACCTCACTGGCTCCTTCGAGGGAGGTTAAAGCAATTTCTGCGGTAATATCGACACGCACATAGAGAGGTCCTACCACTGAAATCTGAACTGTTGGCTCAGCATAAGTTTCTAGGTAGTCTTGGACACGGTTAACTAACTCTAAACTGGGTAAAGGTCGAGCCTCAGTGGAACGGGGTACGATAATCACACTGACTGCTCCGAGTAATCCTGGTTTGGTATCCCAGGGATTTGCCTTTAAATTTGCCAGGGGAACACATTTTGCCCTGACTACCCCTGGCAAGGCTTTAGCTAAGTCTTGGTAATCGTCTTGGGTAACAGCACGGTGGCGGTGGCGAATTTCTTTGGGAATGCGATCGCGTAATGAATCGAGGCTTTCTGCATCTGCCCCCCCTGTAGCGGCTGCTGGGTTAATTACCCGGTCTACATAGGGAATGGTAGTTTTTAACTGCACGATCTTGCCTGCATCTTGGTTACCCTGGCTACCTCCTCCGGTTTGATACTGCTTGAGGCGCAGGTTACCTCTACCAATGGCCGGAATTAAACCATTAATGCCGTCACCAAACTGAATTGTCCCGGTGAGACGATCTAAAACATAGTGGCGATCCCGTGGGCTAGAATCATAAAAATCCGCTACTTGATGCCAGCGTATCCAAATTTCTTGGGGTCTTCCGGTACTATCGTAGGTAATATTGATCGCGTCTTCCCCTTCTTGCTGTTTAATTTTTTCTTCTTCCATCCCAGAGGGTAATTCTAGTTCCCGCACTTCCAATTGTTGCCCTTCTAAAACAGGAATACGGTTAGTAGTAAAGGTTTGTTTTTTTGAGCCATCACTAGAACCCAGGATTTCGTTACGGATGGTAACTCGTTGAGCTGCCATAGTTGTATTAAGGAGTACCTGGCCTAAGCGAGGCTCAAAGGTATAATTGCCACTAGCGTGTTGCACCCGCAGCCAGTAGCGAGGAGATAAGCTAAATTCCTGTTTGGGAGTAATATCTGCTGGTGGTAAAACGATGATTGTACCGGAACGGGTGAGATTGTCGGTATTATCCTGAACTGTTATTTTCCGCCACTGTGAACCATTCCAGTATTGCCAAACTAGTTGGGGGGTTTCATCTGCTGGTAATTCGGTGTCAGCAAAGGTTTCCATCGTGGCACTGTAAACTAAGTTAGGCTGATCGCTCTTAACTAGCTGGAGAAAAACGCTATCGCTACTTCCCAAGGCAGCCTGGGCAGGAATAGTTACGTTGATAGCTATGGTTTTAGCTTCACCCGCCTCTAGTTGTAATCGAGCAGATGTCACCTGAGTGCTCCATTCCGGTAAACGGTGCATCCCCACAGTGGCAAGTTGGAAAGTAACCGTTTCTGAGTTAGTATTGGTTAACCAAAACCGATGGGTAACCGTCGTACCAGGTAAACCAGCCTTTTTGCTGATAGTAGGGGAAATTGGTGTTAAATTTTCCCCATATTTGAATGCAGCTGCACTCACAAAAAGACTGAGAGGAAGATTAGGAAAACTCCGTTCCACTGGCAAGGAAAAACCTAGATAGGTCGTTGGTTTATCTAAGTCTAGTGACTCAAAAGGAGCGAAGGGGAAATCCTCAATAGTTCGAGTCAAAAAATCATTGTCAGTAATTATCTGTTCCGGTGGCTCTGTCAAGGTAAATTCGTAGTCGATGGAGACGGAATTAATTACTGGGGGGACAAACGTTTGCGGATGATAGTTATTATCCGTATCAAACCTCGCTTCCTGACCATAATTACCACTAATAATTCGTACCCGAATCCAGAAGCTAGTTACCCCATTGATAGTAGTTTCCTGGGGTTGGATATCTGCTTCTTCTGGTAGGGTAAATGTGATTTTTGGATTGAGATTGCCATCGCTGTCATCCAGTAAGTTCGTAAAAGCCCTAGTTTCGTCTACAAATGTGTCTGGAAGTTGAATGGGATTGTCTGGGGTTGAATCTGGATCTAAAAGCCCTTCCCTGGTAGCGATAAACAGGGCTTGCCAAGATTTACCATTCCAAAACTCCCACTGTAATCTGGGATTGAAGTGTTCAGATATAGTCTTGTCTGGTTCAAATCTAGTATTTAATTGGTCAGATATAGTCTGTAAATTAATACCAATATCCCTAGGATGTGCCAGGTTTAAATTCAGAGTAATTTGCGCTCCTGACTGGGAAAATGCTTCTGCATTAGCCAGATAAAAGGTGTCGCCAAATTTAGGCTTTTCCCCAAAGGGAAAGATTGACTGATTGATATCTTGGTTGAGGGAATTGGTAACAGCAGCCTCTAATCTTAAGTCAGTGCGGTTTAATTCTACTTCTAGGCTTAGGTTACTAATAGTTGGTAATTGGTGTTTGCTCACCATACCCACAGCAGAATTTTCACTAGAACTAATTGGAGTTACTAAACGGCAACGCAGCCAACGGTTAGTAACTCCATGCACTTGAGTCAGGGGTATAGCATTAATCTCCTCAAAGTTAATTTCCCCCTCACCACTCTGACTAAAGTTGTTAGTACTATCACTATTAGGTGTAATTGTCTGCCAAGCTTGTAAATCTTCTGTTTCGTGCCAAACTTGCCACTCTAACTCAGCTGCATCAGCAAATACTTGGTCTAACTCTATGATTAACTTAAGATTATTAATAGTAGGAAAACTGAGCAGTTGCTTATGCCCCACATAAAAAACATGCTCAATCTCTTGATTTCCCCGAAAAATCGGTAAATATGTTGTTGTTGGGCTAATTTCCGTCAGAGAACTGTAATCAGCATACTGGTCTTGTGAGGGATTACGCACAAATAGAGATTCTAATTGCGCCCCAGTTACCACCAACTCCTGTTCAGTTTCAAAAATTACCGATTCGGTTTCTCCTTCTGTGGGGGGTGCAGCCACTTGGGTGCCAGCTGGTGCGATCGCATCCACTGTAGTTCCCGTCGCCAGGAAAAAGGTAAGGGGTGCCCTTGCTGGTTGAGGTGCTAAACGAGAAGCTCCCAACAAATCTAGAAAGGCGAGGAAATTTTTATCTGGCACTTGATTGAGGCGAGAAATAATTATCTCACCAAAGCGGGCAAAGATTTGCACCAGTGCCTGGGCAACACCTTTATTTTTTAGTGCTGCATAGTTTTGATCCCCGAGATATTGAGCCAGTAGGTCTTGCACATCTTGAGCAATAATCTCTGCCGTTCTAGAATCAATTTGAGGAGCTTTTCTTGCCATTAGCCTGCACTCCCTTCCAGATAAAACGGATACACTAAATTAAACACGTTATTAGTTGCTCGCACCCGATAGTCAATATTAACCAGCATTTGTTCTGGAATAGGGGATTGAACGCGCACATCCACAACATCAATGCGCGGTTCAAACCGCAATAATGCTTCCTGTACCGCTTCAGAAACTCTAGCCGTAGTGGCAGCAGAATTGGGCTCAAACACCAAATCGTAAATACCGCAACCAAAATCAGGGCGCATAATTCTCTCACCCCTAGCAGTGCCGAGGATAATTAAAATTGATTGGCGTACACTCTCTTCATATTCCGCAAGTTGGAAATCTCCCTGAGTATCTAAACTAAGGGGAAAGCCTACACCTACACCTAAAAATGGTTTCGTCATATAGCGTTTTTAAATTATGTGAGGTACAAATTTTTGGGTTTTAGGGAACAGGGAATAGGGAACAGCGGATCTGGGAATAGGCAATCATATCCCCCCCTTATTAAGGGGGGTTAGGGGGGATCCCATCTTCTCCTTTTCAGCCTATAAACACCGTACCTACTGCGATTACTTGTCCGATTGGTAAATCAGCAGGATCATTACAGGTTTCAGCAATATCCCCATTACGGGCAGCTGCTTTACCGTTAATTTTCACAGTCTGACTCCCAATTTTGATGGTGCCTCGATTAGCGGGTGGATTTTGGAAAGAAGTCCCCGGTGGACTGGGAATATGGGGTGGAGTATTATCTGCCGTACTATCTACCGTAGCGGCTGGCATCCCCATAATGTTGACATCACTGCTCAAATTGCCATTGATAATGCCCGCAAAAGGATGGGGTAGGGGAGTTGGTGTCGGAGGTGTTCCCGGCACGATCACAATATGAGTATCAACTGCGGTAATTTGGTCCCCTTGTTTGGCTGCTGGTTGTCCCATAATTAAAGCTGATTGCTGATAGCTGTTCGCGTAGCGTGCGCGTAGCGCATTTGCTGATTGCTTACCTAGTTGAGATTAATGATTTGACCGTTAAGATTCATGGTGCTGCTGGCTTTAATATCCATTATAGCACCGGATTCAACTTTGGTATCTGCTGAAGATTTGATTTCAATATTCTGTGCTTCTAGTTTAATATTACCTTGAGATGCTGATAAAGTAATGTCTCCTTCAGTAGTAATAGCAATAGTGTTGGTAGCCGTATCAAAAACAATGCTGTTTTTCTCGGTTTTATCTACAATTTCAATAGTTTCTTCCCCTTCTTTGTCATTGAGACGGATTACATGACCACTACGGGATTTAATCATGCGGACATTGTTTTCTCCATCATCATTATTAATAGGAGGTTTATCCTCACCATTCCACAGTGCTCCAATAATGTAGGGAAAACGCACATCCCCGTGTTCAAAAGCCACTAATACCTCATCATTAACCTCTGGGATAAAATACATACCCCGTTTATCCCCCGCCATGGTTACAGCTATTCGCGCCCAGTCGCTTTCGTCTTCATCACTTAGCCAGGGGTATTTCACTTTAACCCGACCTAGTCCTTCTGGGTCTTGATTGTTGGTAACCACACCAACCACGACACCATAAATACGAGATGCGATCGCTCGCTGGGATTGACTATCCAGAAGTAATTCAGAGAATTTCATTCGGCATTCCTCCGCACTGTAAACTTGGTCTGATATTGGCTATCACGATAGCGATGTAGGACACTAGTAACATAGTATTGACCGCTAAAGCGCCTGCCCACACCCTCAATTTGCACCACTTTGCCAGCTCGTAAATCGGTACGTCCTCGACAAATTCCTTCCCCTGTGATCAACTCTAAATTGAGTTGCCGAAAACGGGCTTGAGCGAATTGCTCTGCTTCCGCTAAAGTGATAATCGGGCGATCGCTCAGGGTTTTTACTGCTGTACCAAAAGCATTTTGACTTAGGGCTGCACCGCTAATTTCTCCCCCCATTTTGCTGCCTTCATCACCAGTGGTTGCGCGTCCGATAATTGCTTGCTTTTCTTTCGGATTCCAACCCTGTACTTTGACTTCATTCACTTGACTTGCGGAGGACATACAAGGGTAAAATTGCAGTAGGTCATCACTAAAGGTTAGGGTAAGAATTTCACTGTCTTGATTAGCCGTAGGTCGAAATACTAAATTCCGATCCTCCACCATCACCTCATAATTAATTTTTCCTGCCCGTTCTTGCAAAAACTCCATATGGGTTTGATTGGCTTGTAAAATATAGTCATGCACTACCCCACTATCTTCCACTTGGGATGAAAGTCCTACCTGCTGGGCAATTTGCCCTGCAATATCACTATCTTTTAGTTGTACAAAAGTCTGGGTATGACGACCACGATGTAAGCGATGGCTGCGATCATAACCCCGAATCATTACCTTCGGTAGTCTATCAATGGTAAACTCCGGTTCTATAGCAGTAATTTCCCCTATTATAAGGGTAGCTAAGTTTTCCCGGTAACCTAATTTTACTTCTACCGTATTGCCAATACTAAACAAGGAGTTATCTAGCCACAACACTTCCCCTTCCTGCACATCCAAACTGCCAAACGTTAAGGCAAACATGGTGGGTAAATTAACCTGTTCATCTACTGTTACCCCAGTAATATGTAACTGTGCAGACCCTGGTAAACTAGAACCATTAACCAGGATTTCATAATCTGCGAATATGGAGGCTTGGGGTTGAGTAAAGGGCATTTTAAAAAGTTAAAAGGGAGTAGGGAGTAGGGAGTAGGGAGTAGGGAGTAGGGAATAGGGAACAGGGAGTAGGGAGTAGGGAGTAGGGAGTAGGGAGCAGGCAAGAGGCAATAGGCAATAGGCAATAGGCAATAGGCAATAGGCAATAGTAGTGCGTAGGGTGCGTTAGGGGCGGACTTGCCCTTATTTTTTGCCTCGTAGCCAGCCTTGGGATAGTCCGCCCCGTAACGCACAACCCTTGGGCTTGCTACAGCAATCAATCATAACTATCAACGCAATTTGGGAATAGTTAAGGTTTTACCAGTATCAAGTTCACGGGGATTATCCAATTGATTTTCTTGGGCAATCAGTCGCCACAGCTTAGGGTTACCATAGACATCCGCCGCAATGGTGCTGAGGGTTTCACCTCTTTTGACAATACGAGTGGTTAATTCTGGATCGGTACGCCGTTTATCATCTTCTGGGTTAAGATATTCCGAAAACGTGATATTGACTTTTGCCCGTATCGGTTTACCATCACTTTTGAACAGGGTGAACGTTTGGGTCAGATTAGTAATTACCCCCACAAACGGGAAGTCAGAATTAGTTGGTGCTTTACCCCAGTAAACCTTACAAGCTGGTGGTGGTTGTTCTTTACCCCCAACACGTTGAATGCGGGTCAGGGCAACAAGTTTATTGGTTTCCTCCCGTACATCCTCGATGGCGGTACTGTCTAGTAACCGATTATTATTTTGATTTTGATTTTGAAGTCGTGAATTTCTCACCCCTTCGGAAACATCAAATAACAATTCCAGAGTTAGTTCCCGACTTCCCCCGCCACCAAAATCTAAGATGGGCGCATTATATTCTTTTTGACTCGAACCACTCCAACTAACTCCTTTTTTGATAGCATAGGATTCGGGGTTAAACAAAACCGTAATCTCTGGATAATTGGCTCTGTCTTCCGACTCTACAGCACGGTACTTACTGTCTTGATTTTTTTCCCACTTCAAAGGAATTATAGTTAGTTTAGCTAATGCCATTTTTCTATCCCCCGACGTTCTTGTTCCATCGTTAGCTGACGAGTGAGAATACGACTAACGTGTTCCGCTATTGCCTCGATATCTATATCTACCCCGTCAGCTGGAGTTGTTGGTAGATTTGACGTGGCTGTGGTTGAAGTTACTGGTGCTGTCATGGGAATGGAATTAGCTCCAGTTAGATTAGGTTGACGAGCAATCACCCCATTGCTTAACTGTTGCCGTTTCGATACTTTGGCTACAGAGTCGTTATCAGTTTTGCGCCAAACTAAATCCGGTGTCGAGCTAGTTTTACCTGTCTCGGTATATAAATTAATGTTTCTATTTGGGCTTGTAGTTGTTGTCGGTAAAGGCTGACTTGGTTTGACAACAACCGATTTGGTTTGAACTAAAGAGATATCATGATTGGGGTTAGAATCCGAGAGCTTAGTTTGTACCAAACTACTGTCTGATTCCTCTTCCTCATGGGAGCGCAAAACCAAATTATCTGCCGAGTTATTGATTGCTTTATCCTTGGTCAGATTAGTAGTTTGAGTTGGGGTTATAGTTGTTGTCGGTGATGGCTGACTTGGTTTGACAACAACCGGTTTGGTTTGAACTAAAGAGATATCCTGAGAGGTTGTCTGAGAAGTCTCATTTGCTACATCCAAGCCCCCTAAATCCCCCAATTTTGGGGGACTTTTACCAGCCAATTGGATTCTTGTTCCCCCCAGAATTGGGGGGCTAGGGGGGCAAAATTCAGTATCAAAAAAGTTTTCAGATATCCTCTGATTGGGGTTAGAATCCGAGAGCTTAGTTTGTACCAAACTACTGTCTGATTCCTCTTCCTCCTGGGAGCGCCAAACTAAATCCGGTGTCGAGCTAGTTTTTCCTGTCGGTAAAGGCTGAGTGGGCTTAGCTACAACTAATTTAGTTTGTATAACAGAAGCTGGATTGACTGGAGAGGGGGAATGGAAATCACCCTCTGTTTGCGGTGGGACAACCTGAGACTGAACAATCTCTGGAGGTGTAAACTGATGGTGGAGTGCAGATAAGGTTGCCTGACGATTAATCTTGACTTGCTTGGGCAAAGATGTTGGAGGTTGAGCACTAGGGCGTGTCTTCAAACTCGGAGATCCCCCATTATCCCCCGAGGGAGCAATCCCTCGCTTGGGGGACTTTGAGTATGGCTCCCCCCTTATTAAGGGGGGCTGGGGGGGATCATAATCTTGCGGAAAACTTTGAAAACACGCCCTAGACCTGGATACAGTTGAAGATTTAATTTGCTTGATAATCGGGACTTTAGGACTAGTTGATGGGACAGATGGAGATGGTGGTTGGAATCTTCCCTGATGCCCTAGGTAGTCGGGAAATTGGCGAGAATTAGTCCTAGTTGCCATTGACCTTTGCACCCCTTCTCCCCTCCCTGAAAGGGCAACATTAGAAGGGGCAACATTAGTCGGCTCCAGATAGGTATTACTGACATCAGCCGATTCTACCCTAGGGCGACTAAAACGCTCCAGATTTAACTTGGGTTGTAAACCACTTGCACCATAACGGGAGTTAATTTGTTCTGGTAGGGTTAATCGTTGGGTCAGCCTTGCCGTAGTTGCTTGGGTAGATTGGTAATGGCGGTGCAGTTGGCGGGTATTAATTACTCCACCAGACTGTTCTTGTCGCCGTTGCAGACGACTTAGTAAGGGGGAATTTTCTGGACTTCCCGATTGCTGGAAATTATTGGCTTGTGAACCTGAATTATCCATCTGATTTAGAAAGGGGAAAATCCCCAATTACCCACTACTGAACTAAGTACCTGGACATAAATAAACGAAACTGTGTTAACTTTTGTAAAGCTACTCAAAGTCTCTCTGTTCCCTGTTCCCTGTTCCCTGTTCCCTTTACGAACTATTCAAACGCTGATTGATTTTGGCGACTTCGGTAACCCATTTTCGGCGCTCCCGGTGTTCCATGGTCATGATTGATTCATAATGCCAGTGGAAGTGATAGGCGAGATAGGCTACCTCCTCATGGATTTGGGTAAGGGGGTAGCCTAGGATTCCCCCGATAAATCGAGTTCGACAGCAAAATTTTGCTCACAGTGGGGGCAGCTAATTTGAAGCGATCGCATTCCATTGCCATTGATCCGATTGTACAGATCCTGCAAATACGCTAAATCAGAGGCAAATAACCCTTCAATCACTTTTGGGTTAATCATTTCTACAGAACCTATGCGGGTTACCACCCGAGATAGCAGAATCACAATTAAATAGGCTGGGTTAGATTGTACGCGAGGGTCTTTCAGGGGCACAATTTCATCAGCAGCCATTGCCAATCGCATTGTCCCTTCCCGATGTAAATTCCCCTCTTTGTCTACATAACCTGTTGGTAATGTAAACTCATACTCAGTTTGCAGCATTGTTGCTTGCTCAGGAATGGTGAGATTAGTCATTTCAAATCCGTTTAATCACCTGAAAACGTTTCGTTTGCCCATAATTTATGCCCGCTCCAGACGTTCACAACTGACGGTTAGGGTATCAATGGCAACATCACTTCCTTTGGCATCCAAACTAGGTGCTTCATACTTACTAGCCCAGGCGTTGAAGAAATTCCAGCGTACTTTCTCCTGTCCTGTATCATCAAGCAGAATGATAGAACCATTTTTGCGTTCAACCTTGCCATTGACTGCGGCTAAATGCCAGTCATAGAGTTCACGGGAATCGGTTATTCCCCATTTCAGGGAAATGTCAGGATAACTGGCTTTCCCTCGCAGCTTACGTACTGTAGCATCGTCTCCACCTTCACGATATTCAACAATTTCTACTTCAGAACCAAAACCACTACACTCAGAAAATCCTGCTTGAACAATACCATCAATTTCCATCAGGAAACGATAGTTTTTATACGGATCAACTCTTGCCATGACTAAATCTCCTTTCCAGTTAGTTCAAAAGTTTATTACTCGCCTGATTACTCACCAGCGGTTTGCTGGATGCGGAAGATAACAAATTCCGCAGGCTTTACAATGGCTACCCCAATCAGAGTGACAACTTGCCCCAATTCCCTTACTTCTTTGGGATTGGTTTCCGCGTCACATTTAACAAAGAAAGCTTGCTCTGGTGTTTCCCCAAACAAAGCTCCATCGCGCCATTCATTTAACAAGAAGTCACCTACTGTCCGTTTAATCCGTTGCCACAGGGCTAGATTATTGGGTTCAAAGACAGCAAATTGAGTACCATCATCAATAGATTCTTGTAGGTAGTTGAAATAGCGACGGGTACTGACGTAGCGAAAATCAGCATTATCATCATTTGCCATAGTCCGTGCTCCCCAGACTTTAATTGTGCCTTTGAAAGAACGGATCACGTTAATCCCTTCCGGATTTAAACCATCCTGCTGGGCTTTACTAATGGGGCTACTGATCTCAAGGGCATTAACAATAACTTCGTTAGCAGGTGCTTTAAACACCCCCCGGGTGGCATCATTACGAGCATAGATTCCAGCAATATGACCACTGGGAGGTAGAGTATCTGGAGCTTTAGTAACGGGATCAAAGACTTTAATCCAGGGATAGTAGATAGCAGCATAGCTAGCTTCCTCACTACGACCAACAGGACGGATACCGCTTACATCACTTGGATCTTTAGTTTGATCGCCATCTAAGACAGCCACTCTGTCTTCCATTCTGAAACAGTGAGCGATAATAGCTGTGTGTTGAATGTCACTTATCGCTCCAGGGACAGCAACAATTGTGATTTGATCAACTGTTTCAAACTTCTCTAACTCTTCAGCCGGGTTATCAATGTCTGTTGCAGCGGCAACCCGCAGTACATAACAACGAGAACCTCCGTTGAAGAAGAAGCCATACACAGCATGGGCTAAGATTTTATTGCCCTCGTGGAAATCACCAAACTTAGTTTTGAACTCTTCCCAACTTGTAATTAATATCGGTTCACCTGCAGTCGCCAAAGTATACGGGATCGGGTCTAAAACAGGCTTACCATCATCATCCACAACCGGGTCACCATTGTCATCCGTGCGCTGCTGAAACTTTCCTGGTTGATCTGGCATAGTAACGTCATCAGCTACCACACCAATAAACCCAGCGACACTGGTAGCAACTCCAGCAATGGGTAGGGAAGCGGGTGGTACAGATTCAACGTATACACCTGGGGAAAAATACTGTGGCATATTTTTTACTCCTTAGATTCAACAGAATTTACTGGAATTATTTACATGTAAAACCGAAAGTAAAATAAATATCAATGTGAAAATCGCTAATTTCTCCTACTGTTAGCTTTTGTAAAGACGTGAATTTTTACTTGGTTATTACTTTTGTATTTTGACTTTTGACTTTTAACTTACTTTTCAAAAAAGTCTACTGTTGTAGTTGTATGTTGTAATCTCTAGCTTCTGCTTCCACAGGAACAGTAATACTAGCCTCCTGAACTTGATTTTCTTTTTCTACCCTTAGGGTGTAGGCTCCCCCAGAGATAACCCCCATGGTGTAGTATCCATTTGTATCTGTTTGGGCACTCAGATTCCACTCCACTAAGGTTACCCTTGCCTCCACCACCGGCTGCCCTTCAACATCTGTTACTTGCCCACTAATGCGGAAAAAACTGGGTATTAATGCCCCTGTTGCCGGGGAAATACGCTGTTCTAATTGTAGGTTGCGGGTAATTACGGTGGGGGTTTTCTCTGGCTCAGATAGTTTTAGTTCCTTGATCGCAATGGTTACTGTGACTGTGATGGAAGCACGTAATTGATTTCCCAATGCAGTCCAAAACTCAGCAGTGCTTTGTACTCCATCTACTTGAGCAGTTACCATTGGTAAGGCTGGTTCTTGCCCAGCAAGTCGAGTATTTTCTAAAAAAGGTATTTCTGGAATAGTTGGATAGGCTGAGAATACTTGCAGGACTTGGCTGAGTAATCGGTGTTCTTGCAGGGGTAATTCTTCGCCACCAATGGGCCAAGCTGTGACTAAATAAGAACAGGCTATGCGCTTTGGAGGATTATGAATAATTGCCTGTCCATTGCGCCTCTCGATCGTTGGTTCATTATTACGTAGTTCCAGGTGTTCCCGAATATCGTACAGAAATAAATTCACCGTTGTCTGTCCAGGACTAAAGGTTTCTGAGGGACGCTCAAAAGAAATTTGAGCCTCCGCTAATTCTGGAAACCTCGACGATAGGCTGGTCTGTTCCAAAATTCTTCTCAACACTTGACTCAGATCGCTAATCATCCTAACTGACCTGGTTGGATTTACTGAGCAGCCACGCACCAGACTCTCAAAGCTTAGGGCGTTATTTATTAATAATTCTTTTAGACATCCTCTACAAGTCACGTTTTCTAGCTAGTCAAGTTAAACTAGCTCATTTGAACTAATCCATTTGGAGTAGCAAGATCCTGTGACTGGTTTTTGAAATCCAAAATTGATAAATTAACGCTATTCCTCTGGAGATGGGTAAATGGGGAGATGGGGAAATAGAGAGATGGGGAAATAGAGAGATGGGGAGATAAAATTGATGGCTAGCCGTAATTTACAGAATTGGTCTAAAAACTGCTATTTTAATGGGAGTGACGTCTTTAAAATGCTGATAACTCCCCTTTTCAGCCAACTTGATTCCAAGCAATGGATCTGTGTACTGGATCCAGCCTTAGCGCTCTCCTATTATGGAGTCCACATCGCTCAGCAGCTAGGAGAAATAATGGAACTCTGGATAGCAAGAGAGCTTTGGCATATTCTCAACAATACTAAGTTTTATTTACAACAACCAGAACTACTTATTCCCAAAAGCACTCTCAATGACAAGGCACCTGAACAGGACAGAGCCACTTTAGAGAGTGTGATTTGGTCACTTCAAGAGTGGAAACGATTACAAAGCGAGAATGATTTGCTAGGACTAAATCTATTCTGGCTGGGGGATAGTCTAAGGGAGTCTTTACTGCCAAAAGGTACAACTATCAAGCTATTGCCACGATGGGAATATTTAGCACGCTTATTAGATCGACGCATTAACCAGTCACAGGGGACCAATGATACTTTAATGGCGTCATTCCGGGATACTGTAGCTCTAACTGCGAGTTTAGATTCTGCTTTTATACTGAGCTATCAGAATCCTACAGATTTTAGTGATAATCGTCCTCCAGATATCTGCAAAGCCTTGGAAAACTTGGGAATCTCTTGTCAACTGGTCAGTCCGCAGGATCGAATTGTGGCTTTGGAATCGGACTACTTACGCCAGTTGATGATTTACACTGGACTGGCAAAACTGTTATGGGAAGGGCTTCATCTGTGTGTTATACATCTTGTGACACCTGCAGTTACAGCATCTGACAGAATGTCTAAGCTGTCTTGGAGCGATAACTTTGCCTGTGATCCTGAAGACTTGGGGAATTTCCCAGAGTTGAAGAAGGATCTATGGATAAATACTAAAGCGTTCTGGTATAGTCTTTCGATGTGAGATGTAAACATAGAACTAAACCCTTTAGAGAAGAGAAAACTCCGGATCGGCTAACAGGAGTAAGGAATACAGCGTTTTTTTGATTATAAAAAATTACCATCTAGTTTGACAACTCATTTGTAAAGCCTAGATAAACTATAAGTTTTTTAACAATTTAATTCCTTTTTGATTGCTATTCAACAAAATGGAAGGGGGGGTCAGACCATCCATGGATCTGATCTTCCTAAATCATTTGTGAATAGTTATAGCAATCGGTGTAATGGTGTTGACAAATTTAAGGAACGAAGCTATGCAGCGCAGTCTTGGGAAGCTCAATCATTCCCTGGTCCGACGTTCCCTATTCCCTATTCCCTACGCACAGCGCTATAGTTTTTGCGTCAGCAGTCAGCCCTCAGCAGTCAGCAGTCAGCAGTCAGCCGTAGCCCATAAGCTGATAGCTAATAGCTGAACGCGCACGCGTGCGCGTAGCGCATAAACTGAAAACTGAACGCGCACGCGTGCGCGTAGCGCTAATCGCTGTTCGCTAATAGCTGATAGCTGATAGCTGATAGCTGATAGCTATCAGCTTACTTTTATCTTTCCCCAGGTTCCGCTCATCAATCAAACAGGATGTTTATAGGTACTTGACATTTTTATTATGAAAGAGAAACTTAATTTTCCTCTTTATCGTCAAGATATAGCTAGTAAAGATCTAGAATCAGAGTTAGGAAATCAAGTGATTGGTAAGCTGTTTATCAATAATTCGTGTTTTTTAGTTTGTGAAACAAACCACGAATTTAAACCTAGTTTAGGGTCTAGCTCGAATTCACCCCTTCAAAGCAGTTGTCCTTTGAATGCAGTTGGTTATATGGAGGTTAATGGAAAAGTTTATGCAATTACAGAATTCCAAGACAATACTACTTCCGTTACCTCTCATCTTGCTAGTATCTTAACAGAACGAGAGTTACAAATTGTTACTCTTGTTGCTTTAGGTCAGTCTAATAAGCTAATTGCTAAACAGCTTGAAATTAGTGAATGGACAGTTTCTGCTCATCTACGTCGGATCTTCCTGAAGCTGGATGTAGATAGTCGAGCGGCTATGGTTTATCAATGTGCTCCTTTGATTCAGCAGTTAGAAATGAAGTAGCTATAGCAGAAGTCAGAAGTCAGAAGTCAGAAGTCAGAAGTCAGCAGTCAGCTATCAGCTCATACCTGACTTCTGACTTCTGACA
>NZ_JAAHFV010000127.1:0-16128 GCF_010672755.1 Moorena sp. SIO1F2 | reverse complement strand
TAGCAATAGTCAACTTAAGCCAATGCATAGCCCTACCCAAATTCTGGTAAGGCACACACCAAATTTCTTTCCTCTGGTCTGCTTCTTCCCACTCTTCCCCTCTAAGCCTAAAAAAAAAGAAGAGAGTCACAAGTGCGGCTCTCTTAATCATCAGGGTGCATCTACTGATCTAAATATAACAAAAATAATGAGGGGTGCAACCCCTCACCCCAAAAAAATTACAAAATGTTATTTTAGATACCGTCTTCAGGAGTTAACTGGAAACGGATGGGTTAACCCATGTAACGGATATAACGGAAGATGATATGGTTCTACAAAGACTCAAGTTGTGGTCAAGACGTCAAACTTTGCAATGGCTAATCTTCGTATCCAGCAGCGTTATCCTGGGGGCATGTACTCCCCCAAAGCAAACATCTTCTGGGAATGACTTGGGTGATTCTAAGCCCAGCCCATCGATGTCTTTGTCTCTAGGGGTGACCACTTGGATTGGTTTAACTCCTCTTTTGATTGCGATCAAAAAAGGCTTCTTTCAGGAACTGGGGCTAAGGGTTGACCTGAAAACCTTTGGGTATAATCCCGATTATATCTCTGCCTTTTTAGCAGGAAAACTGGATGCTATTGCCCCTGTAACGTCTGAAGCAGTCTTATTGGCAACTAAGGGCAAAGACTATCGGATTGTTTTGGTAGAGGATAACTCCGTTGGTGGGGATGGCATCTTAGCCCGCAACAGTATTAGTAGCATTAAGGACTTTAAGGGTAAGAAGATTGCGGTTGAAAAAGGGGCAGTTAGCCATTTCTTTCTACTAAAAGTACTCACAGCAGTTGGGTTGAGTGAAGCTGATGTTACCTTGGTGAACGTGGATCCAGCGGGAGCAGCAGCAGCTTACCAGGTGGGGAATGTGGACATTGCTGTTACCTATGCACCATTCCTAAAACAGGCTAACTTGGCTCAACCTGATGGACGCATTATCTACGACTCGTCCCAAATACCGACAGCGATTACTGATGTTTATCTGTTTGCCACTGAATATATCGAAGCCAAGCCAGAGGCGGTGGAAGCCTTTGTCAAAGGGGTTTTCAAAGGACTAGGCTTTCTCAATCAACATCCATCGGAAGGGTTAGCGATCGCAGCGAAGGAGTTGAAAATTGAGCCGGATGCCCTAGCTGCTGATCTAAAAGGGATTAGTCTCCCGGACGCTCATGCCAATCTGGAAATGCTAGGAAATAAGCAGAGTGATTCCTACTTACTAGAGCCCTTGATGGATATGGCGAGGTTTTTGGCAAAGCAAGGCAAGATTGATACTATTCCTGATATGGAGCAATTTCTGGAACCGAAATTTGTGAAAGCCGCTTTAGAAGCATTTTAGTTCATGTAGGGTGGGCAGTGCACCAGACAGATAATGAAGCTTGCAAAGCGCGTTGGTAGGCACTGCCCACCCTACGATTAATGACAATGGTGCAAGATCTCAGTCAAAGCCGCTTTAGAAACATTACACATTACCTAAATTTGCTGTCACTTAAGACCCCTGTGCCACAACCTATATCTTCTCCCCGCAAACGTTACCTACGACCATCCGTATTTTGGAGTATCCGTCAGGGTTTTCCTGGCTGGCTCAGTATCTTTCTCACCATCATTGCCTTAGTAGTCCCCCTGCTAGTTTGGATCTTCCTAAGTTATCAAGAATTAGTAGACCCAAGATTCTTGCCAAGTCCGATGGTTGTCCTGAAAGCTGGCTGGAAGATGTTGACACAAGAGCAGTTACTGACTGATATTATCGCCAGTTTCACCCGTGTGCTAGTTGGTTTTCTGTTTGCGGCAGTAGTTGGTATTCCCATTGGCATTGCCATGGGGACATTCTACAGCATGGAGAGCCTGTTTGGTACGATTGTCGGTATTGTACGCTATATGCCAGTGGCAGCGTTTATGCCCCTAATTGTTCTATGGGCAGGGTTAGGTGAAACCGCAAAGATCATAATTATTTTCTTGGGAATTGTGTTCTACAACGCGATAATGATTGCTGATGCTGTCAAGTTTATCCCTGATGAAATGCTTAATGTGGCTTACACCTTGGGAGCGAATCGGGTTGATGTATTATTTCGAGTGATTCTACCAGCAACTCTACCAAATATTATTGATACGATGCGGGTTAATGTTGCTGGTGCCTGGAATTTTCTGGTGATTGCGGAATTAATTGCTGCTGAAAATGGTTTGGGCTTCAAGATTATCTATTTTCAACGATTCCTAGAAACCGATAAAGTTCTCTTTTGTATTTTAGTCATTGGATTGATTGGGTTGATGCTGGATTTTGGGTTTAGGTTACTTTTTCGCTTAACTGTTCCTTGGTCGGAGCAATTTGTTGAGCGTTAAAGGTTTAATCATGTTGTTCGCGTAGCGTGGCCGAAAGGCCAAGGTTTAATAAGGTTGAATGTTGAAGGTTAAATCAGGTTTAAGATTGAATCAGGTTGAAGGTTGAAGGTTGAAGGTTGAAGGTTTAATAAGGTTGAAGGTTTAAGGTTGAAGGGTTAATCAGGTTGAAGGTTTAAGGTTTAATAAATTGAAGGTTTAAGGTTTAATAAAGTTGAAGGATAAGTATTCAGCTGATAGCTGATAGCTGATAGCTGATAGCTGATAGCTGATAGCTGATAGCTGAACGCGCACGCGTGCGCGTAGGGCTTAAGCTGATAGCTGATAGCTGACAAGGTTATTATGTTCAAGGTTATTTAAAAATGACCAATGATTACAATTTGCCTAAGCTACAGGTGTGTGATATTTCCAAAAGTTTTCGCCACCGACGGGAAGAATTGGTAGTGCTAAAGGATATTAATCTCGATCTTGAAGCGAATGAATTTGTCTGTATAGTTGGACCGTCTGGCTGCGGCAAATCAACCTTGCTCAACATTATCGCTGGACTAATTCCTCCCTCTAAAGGACATGTAAAGGTAGATGGTGAGGTGGTTTTAGGTCCTGGTCGGGATCGGGGCATGGTCTTTCAGAACTATACCCTATTTCCCTGGCTAACGATTGCTGATAATATCGGTTTTGGTCTGAGGTTACAACGATTGCCTAAAGCGGAATCCCAAGAACGGATTGCTTACTATTTGGATGTAATCGGTCTAACCCGCTTTGCTAATGCCTACCCCAAACAGCTGTCAGGGGGTATGAAACAGCGGGTTGCGATCGCACGAGCCTTGGCTAATGAACCGGAAGTGCTGTTGATGGATGAGCCCTTTGGAGCCTTAGATGCCCAAACTAAGGAGGAATTGCAGGAATTTTTTCTAGGACTTTGGCAGAAGACCCATATTACGGTTTTGATGATTACCCATGATGTAGAAGAAGCGGTGTTCTTATCCCAGGGTATCTATGTGATGGGAACTCATCCCGGTTGTATCCGGGATAAGATTATGATTGACTTGCCAGCTGTTCGTACTCTGGATACAAAGCTAACCCTGGAATTTGTGGAATTGAAACGGCAGGTAATTCAGGGTTTGCGCATTTGATCATGGTTATTAATTGGAGATAGTGGCTATTTTATTGGCGTTGCTGATTATGGGTATAGTTTTGCCCCCCTAGCCCCCCAAATTTGGGGGGAACAATAATCAATTTGATGGTAAAAGTCCCCCAAGCGAGGGATTGCTCGCTTGGGGGATTTAGGGGGCTTGACCAAAACCAGATGATCCCGCATTCATTCCTTAATTCAGCAACGCCATTTCATTAACTCTTTCATAGTCTTTATTAAGATTAGAATAGTTGTCCAATTTCTCTCCAGAAAGCCAGGTTTTGACGATATCTACGACTTCTGTTGTAGCCTCGACTGTAATCCGAGCAACAGCGTTATCCCATTCCCTTTCATCCTGCCAGTCTTCTAAATCAATTGCTATTCCATCACCATCTGTGTCAATCCAAATGTGTCTTTCTGGATAATTTAGGCTTTGGAAAGATAAGGTAGATAGACAGGCTTCAGCACGATCTGTTTCATAGGCTATTGGGATGATATCCCCAATCATTTGCCTAAGAGTTTCGGTAATATCATCCTTTGGATCAGTTCTCAAAGTCATCAGGTTACCTCATTTACAGCGGTTTGCAATTCGGTGAGGTACAAATTTTTTGGTGTTAGGGAACAGGGAACAGGGAACAGGGAACATAGAAGAGGAAACAGGGAAAAACAACGTGTACCTTATAGTTATGAAAAACGCTGTATTTATTTTTTTTATAAGCTGCTGTAAATTTAAATTTTAGTATTTATCATAGCTATGAGCTACAGATTTTTTTTCATTATAGCACTACGCATTCAGATGTTTGACATTCCTAAACTCCGAAACTTAGTCATAGCTTACTTCTGACTTCTGACTTCTGACTTCTGACTTCTGACTTGCGCGTAGCGCTATATTACCTATTTCCTGCTCCCCTGTTCCCTGTTCCCTGTTCCCTGTTCCCTGTTCCCTTTAAAAAATAAGACTCAACCTTTTCTTTTTATCACCACAGTTTCAACTAGAGTCAGGGATAGACATACTGCAATCATTAGCCGAATTCCATCCTGTACTGCGATTACTAAATAAGTAACCATGTCTTCCTGTAGTGCTGCTGCTTGGTAATCTACTTTCATCAAGGTTTGCTCAAACCAATTTAGAGAAGTTGGCTCTTGATGATAGAGAGGATAAGCCAAAATATCTAATAACACTACCACAAGCAAACCTGTAGTTCCTCCAATTAATAATCTTCGCAATAACCTTTTTAATAACCTTTTACAAAATGACATGATATCTACTCCCGATGCTCCCATCCTCCCTTAGTATCCTTACCCATTACTTATTGCCGGTATTGGGAGAAAGTTGTAAGGGCGCACAGGTGTACACCCTTACTAAATTTTGACCTTTTGACTGACGAATAATCACACCCCGCAGACAAAAAAATACTGACAAAACTCCTTAATGACTTAATGCTCCATGGAGTAATCCACCGGCACCTCCACCGACAATCGGACGCCAAACTGACTTTGGGTCAATGCCTCGTCGATAGCCTTGTATCCATGGTTGAGCCATTTTTATCGGTTTCCAAATGGTAGAAACTGGACTAAACATTCCTGTAACTGCACCTCCTGCTGCTGCTTGGAAAACACCATCACCTAGGGGTTTACCAGAAATAGCGTTGGATGCGACCTGAAACGCTGCTCCTGATGCAGCACCAATTCCAGCTGATGCGAGCAGTGGAACAATTGCTCCTTTAATCTGCTCTGTCTCGGTTGTTGTTTGTTCCGTAAACTCTAAATCTTCAATTTTCATTTTTATGTCTGCTTAAGGTGTTTTTTTATTATTACTATTACTGCCAAAAATGTTTCGCCAAATTGGCGTTAAAAATTATATATAGTAAAGGGAACAGGGAATAGGGAATAGGGAATAGGGAGTAGGGAGTAGGGAGTAGGGAGTAGGGAGTTGTTCGCGTAGCGTGGCCAAAGGCCAAGGTTGTTCGCGTAGCGTGGCCGTTCGCTTAGCGTGGCCAAAAGGCCAAGGTTGTTCGCGTAGCGTGGCCGTTCGCGTAGCGTGGCCAAAAGGCCAAAAGGCCAAGGTTTAAGCTTATTTTGTTGGAAGTTTAAAATTTAAAGTTGAAGGTTGACAATTAACTGTTAACTGTCAACCTTCAACTGTTATGATTTTTTATTCAATTTTTTTATTCAATTAACGAACAACCGTAGAAGGGTAAGCTATCAGCTAATGCGCTACTTGAGGTGCCAAAAGCCAACGGCTGACCGCTGACCACTGACTACTGACGGCTGATAGCTGAATGCTTACTAGAAGGTTAAGCGATCGCATTCACAAAATTCTGATAAGCGCTCTCAACCTTTTGGGCTTGGGAGGTGACATCAGCTTCTAACTGTTTCAAGCGATCTAATTCTTGCTCCCGATTAATTTCATGAGATTCTTTTTGTTTCATTAAATTATCTAATTCCCCTTTGCGAGCCTTAATATCATCATCCATCCGCTCAGTTACTTCCTGCTCATACACATCAAAACATTCTTTGATAGCATCATAAATTGGTTGCCATTGCTCTTGTGCTACCTCAGGCAAATATTTCACCAACTCTTTTCTAGCTGCTTTCACCAATTCCTTACGAGCTTGATCGGCTTGCACGACTCCAACCCCTAATCCTAATAAGGCTAGATGCACTGGTCCGAGAGCAATCCCAGAAACAACGGTAATGATGCCACCAATTCCCATGACTGTGATGAAATTCAGCACAATATTTTTCCAATCGAAACCAGCTCCAGCCATGGCGACTCCTGCTAGATTACCCCTAGCTAAGGAAAATAATCCTGCTGCCCATTTTGCCCAAGCGGGAGCGTTATCTTCTGTGGTGTAGCTGCTCACCGGTCTTACGGTTTGTCCGGTTAACTTTTGATTAATTTTATCCGTTACTTTAGTATAGGAAGCACCGTAGGTTACCGCACTGCGAGATAGCTGAGCAAAGGCAGCATCCATTTCTTTTTCAGCTGTCTTACTCCACTCTGACAATTTATCATTAATATACCGTTCAAAGCCCTTTCTCAATTCGGATTCAAAGGCTTCTCGTTTGCCTGTACTCAAGAAATCCATAAATCGGAGTTCAGGTTGATAGTGTAAAAAATCTGACTCAAAGGTATTGCCTAAATTTAAAACATAGGTACGAAAGGAATCTGCGATCGCTTTCGCTTTATTATCACGAACAGTTTTAATTTCATCCTTGAATTGTTCACCAATATCCTTGAGTTTATTAAATTCTGGTTCAACGGAATTAATCCGTTCCTTCAATTGATTTAAATCTTGCTCTAGCAAGGGGATGCGACGTTCAATAGCTTCATGAACATGGTTACTGCCTTGACGGGCTAAGGTTCTCGCTTGTCGTAATTCAGAAATAGCTCGTTCCTTCGTTAAAAATGTATTGAGTGCTCCCATAAACTCTGGAAATCCTGTGCCATCAAGAGACACGTCTGGATTTTTAACTCGCTTGCGCAGGGCATTTATTGCTGATATTTCAAACACTCGTTCATCATAGATATCATAGCCATCTACCTGACAATAGTCTGCCAAGTTAGCCTGAAATACTCGCCTTAGTCTATCTTCAGCTTCTTCTAATTCTTCTGTATCATCGGGGTCAATCAAACTTTCCCGAATCTGGTCCCAAGCATTAATTAGAAAGAAAACCGTTAATCCCCGGTCTTTTAGATAATTTTCTAGATAACGACGTTCCCCTAAAGTACAGGGCTGAGTTGCTCTGAGCACAAACAGGATAGCGTGACAATTATTAATATAACCGAGGGATAACTCATTGCGCGCTTCCGTATCATTTAGTCCTGGACTATCTACAATTTCAATCCCTTTTTCTAGCAACGGTAAGGGATACTCCACCACAGCATGACTAACATTGGGAAACGCTAGCTTCTTCTGTTGTTCAAGTCGCTTCGCTTCAGCTGGATCGATGGTATAGCGATGCTTAAAGGATTTAAAATCAATTTCTTCTGGTGGTGTATCATCATTAAAGTACACTGTCACCTTCTTTTGAGCACCATAGCGTAAAACTGTCAATAAAGCTGTGCAAGGATTGACATCACTGGGCAGTAAATTCTCACCAATTAAAGCATTGAGAAATGTACTTTTTCCCCGCTTCATATCCCCTAACACTAGTAGTCGGAATCGCCCCTGGTATAAATTTTTACTAGCTTTAGAGATATCTTCAATATCTCTATCCAAGCCTAATTTACCAGAATTTTGCTCCCCTGCGGATTCCGATTGTTCCAGTATATTACTGATTTGATTTAAATAACCAGCTATTTCACCACGCACCGTGGCAACTCGATCGAGATCATTGAGAAAATTTGTGGTTTCGATTTTAGTACTCATATTTATTTTTATCTTATCTAATTAATGGTTTCAAAGGGAACAGGTAACAGGGAGTAGGGAGTAGGGAGTAGGGAGTAGGGAGTAGGGAGTAGGGAACAGGGAACAGGGAACAAAAATTATCACAATTAATTTATAATCCCTAGAATATACTTTATAAGTATTTATTATAAAATTTTATGATATTCTGTAATTAGTTACTGTTTAAATATTTTAGGATTGGGAATTGATTCATTTAACTTTATTGCCTTTTGGTTTTGTTATTCAATTGTCATCTTTCCAGAAAATTTCGTATCCTAACCAGGCAATTCCTCCAACTATCATGACTAGGGCAAGCCAATAAGCGACTCTAATGGTGACAACAACGGCAATGACAACGGCTAAGAATTTCCCGAATCTAGCTAGCTTTCTGCCCCACTTTTTTAGTTTACCTTCAGGTTTTTCATGCTTCTGGGTTTGATGCACTTGTGGTTCCTGTTGATAAATTTCCGTTTCCATTTCCCGGAGTCGAAGGTCTCGCTCCCGTTGCTGGAGTTCTCGTTCTCGAAGCTCAAGGTCTTTAGCTTTTTCTTCTTTGGAATTCATCGGGTTTTCCTGAGTTGACTGAAAATTTCCTGGTTGACTGACAAATCTAGTCTGATGCTTCTGTCATGGATTGACAGTACCCACAGGGGTACTTTTATCATTAGTCATTAGCTACTATAGCAATTCTAAATTGATTCAATATAGCTCATAAGTATGATCAAGCCTATAGTTTTTACTATAGCGCTACGCGCAAGTCAGAAGTCAGAAGTCAGAAGTCAGAAGTCAGAAGTCAGAAGTCAGAAGTCAGAAGTCAGAAGTCAGAAGTCAGAAGTCAGAAGTCAGAAGTCAGAAGTCAGAAGTCAGAAGTAACCTATGACTAAGTTTGCTGAGTTTAGGAATGTCAAACATCTGAATGGGTAGTGCTATAAAACCTCCTTTCCATATAGTGCTGAGTAAGACTTGTGACTGTTCACAACTAGAGAGGTTACAGTTGATAGGTTACAGTAATAGAGTTCCCGGAGAATCTGGTCTGATGAACAGCAGGATGTCTAATATCCTCAGGACTTACTTAGAATTGCTTGAATTACATGGAAAATGAACCATTACAGGCAAATACAACACCCTTTTTCCATTTGTCCGTATTGAGTCAGGAATTAATTGAGGGACTAGCGATCTGTCCGGGTGGTCATTACTTAGATGCCACTGTGGGTGGTGGTGGACACACTGAGTTAATTTTAGCAGCAGCACCGGATGTGGAGGTTACAGCTATTGACCGGGATGCTAATGCGATCGCAGCCGCCAAGACCAGGTTAGCCAGTTATGGCGGAAGAGTTCACTTCTGGCAGGGAAATTTTGCCGAATATCAGTCTAATGATAGGGTATTTGATGGTATTATTGCGGATTTAGGCGTCAGTTCAGCTCAGCTAGATTTACCAGAGCGAGGCTTTAGTTTTCGCCATACTGCTGAGTTAGATATGCGGATGGACCAAAGCCAGTCTCTGACGGCAAAGGATGTTATTAATCATTGGGGTGAGGTACGGCTAGCGGATGCTTTTTATAAGTATGGGGAAGAACGGTTATCCCGGCGGATGGCACGCCGGATTGTTGAGAAGCGTCCGTTTCAAACAACCACTGAATTAGCGAATGCGATCGCATCTTGTGTTCCCCCGAAATACCGCTATGGCAGAATTCACCCAGCGACTCGGGTGTTTCAAGCCCTACGGATTGTCGTCAACCAGGAACTTGATAGCCTCGAAACCTTCCTCGACATTGCCCCCCATTGGCTGAAACCAGGAGGAAGACTTGGAATTATCAGTTTTCACAGCTTGGAAGACCGGATTGTTAAGCACAAATTCCGGGAGTTGTCAAAGAATTGCTCACTATTGCGAGTGCTAAGCAAAAAGCCAACTGTAGCACAAGCTGAAGAAATCCAGCTTAACCCTCGTGCTCGCTCTGCTAAACTCAGATTCGCAGAGCGACTAGAGCTGAGCATTCAAGACTAACAAGTCTAAGCTATGGATTTAGTTCTCGAAACAAAACGAATCGGCATGCGATCGCGGGGAAATACTGTCAAATACTGATTAACATCTTCTAGAGAATCTCGGCCATTTACGAGTTCCCAGTTAAAATGACGGAGGAGTAAAGACAACATCACCGTTGCTTCTAAAAGTGCTAGAGATGCGCCTAAACAAAAATGAGATCCTCGGGAAAATCCAAACAGGAGGGGGAGTGGCTGTTGGTCAGTTTCCTTTTGCAGCCATCGTTCTGGACGAAATTCTTCCGGTTTTGGAAACATCTCAGGATCCTGTCCCGCAGCCCAGAAAAAAGGTTCGACGCCTACATTTTTCGGCATCTTGACCCCATCCAATTCTGTCTGTTGGGTCGTGACTAGGGGGATTCCGGTGGCCACTGGATGGAGTCGTAACGCTTCCTTGACCACAGCTTCTATATAGTCTAAATGTTTCAAAGTAGAAAGATTTAGCTCCCCTTCCTTCTCCCAGGCTTGATCCACAGCCTGTTGTGCGGCCTGAAAGACTCCAGGATTAAGCCCCAATTCGCCGACTGCAAAGGACATGGTATGAGCCGTAGTGTCATGACCTGCAAAGATCAAGGCTCGGGTCTCGGCCATCAGGGAGTCTTCGTCATGCTGGGGGTTTTTAGCAAATTGAACCAACATCGAATCCCGAAACGACGAACTGACTGATGGGGATTCGGCCTCAGAAGCCCTGGCCACTTGCAACGCCATCGCGACCCGAGCTTTTAAATTCTGTTGTAAATAATCTTGAGCCTGTCGGTATTCTCGGCCTTCTGACGTAGGGAGAAACTTAAACCATCGACTGCGACCTGCAGTCTGCAAAAGTACATGTTTTTCGAGGACTGCAAGAGCTGCATACAGGCGCTTGGCATCGAAGGGGGGTTCCCCTGCAAAGTTTGAGGTTTTATCAAAGGTAACACCTAGGAAAAAGTAGGCAATGATATTCATGGTCAAGTCCACAAATAAGGGATCAACTTGAACCTCTTTGCCTGTTTGAGCCGAGCTTTGAAGTTGTGTGATGACTTGCTGACACCCCTGACGGATGAGATCGAACTTTTGAGTGAATTGACTGGCTCGGAAAGCTGGTGCTGCGGTTTGGCGACGCCACTTCCAGGCTTCACCAACCTGGTTTCCGAGATGTACGCCAAACACATCTTTGTAGGCGTGATAAAAGGATGGACTGCGGGTAAATATCCCCTGGGCTTGCCCCTCTGTCAAAATGCTTTCAATCAGTTGGGGCTTTGCCACCATCACCATCGGTCTGGTGAAGATCCGTAGCGAAATCATGGAGCCGTATTGCTGCATCCATCGAAAGATTGTCAGAGAATAGGTTCCTTGTTTTGCAGCGGCAAGAAGTTCAATGGCGTTACCTGTAAGCCATTTCCCCTTGGGTGATGGCAGAGCATATATCGAGCTCAAAGCTAGCTGGCGTTGTTGCCAACGCCACAGGAGAAGGCTGATCCCTGTTCCTACAAGAAAAGCTAAAATTGTCCATGAATGCTCGAACATGCTCAACATTCTCCTGACTTTAACACTGCTAGCTAAATTCTACTACCAACCAAAGTCCCTCATATTCAGACAACCACTGAGTTAGAGAATGCGATTGGCCTTGGCCTTTGGGCCACGCGGGGCGCGTTTGGCCACGCTACGCGAACGCATCTTATGTTCCCCCTAAATTTGGAAGACCGGATTGTTAAGCACAAATTACGAAATTTGTCAAATAATTGCTCACTATTGCGAGTGCTAACTAAAAAACAAACTGTAGCACAAGCTGAAGAAATCCAGCTTAACCCTCGTGCTCGTTCAGCAAAACTCAGATTCGCAGAGCGACGAGACTTGAGCATTCAAGAGTGATCCACTCAGCCCTCTAGTCTCGGGATGGGGCAGGTGCTAACAGTCCAGCCAAGGAACCCAAAGAACCAGTGCCAATCCCCACCAGGATATCAGGAACATCCTTACCCGCCACAGCTAGTCCGATGGCACCTGTAACAGTTACCAGCATGGTACCGCCCAAGGCACTGACCACAATCCGGTAAATCCAACGGTCTGTTTCTAGAGGTGGACCAAGCCTACGGATGGTTTCCACTGGGTCTCTCTTGATTTCTTCCGCAAGTTCTGGATCTTTAGATACCCGTTCTACTAGTTCATTCATTGATTTAACTGGTTTCATGATAGTGAGCTTTTTGTGAATCTAAAACTTAATACAGCTTGATTGGTCTCATTTCCTGATGTTTAGGGATTAGACTTCGCGGCAGTTGTGGGGAATCGGGCATCGGGAATCGGGAATCGGGAATCGGGAATTGGGAATCGGGAATTGGGGAAAACAATTGAGGCAAACAGTATGATAGAAGCGATCCAGCGACCTAGTGTTGTCACCCGATTACACCATCTTTGAACTCTCTCCAGTTAAACTACTACTGATACTAAAGATCTGGCACGAGTACAAAAAAACTTAATAACGGACGTGATAACAATCAATTTCAGTACTGAAAGCGTCAAATCTTATCACTACTCCCTACTCCCTACTCCCTACTCCCTACTCCCTATTCCCTATTCCCTATTCCCTTCCCTCTATGACTGATTTACTGGAAAACCTCTACAATGCCTTTGACCCCTCCCAACCGTTACCCGCAGGAGACCCGGTTTATGTCGATTGTCGGGAAGTGCGGGGGGATGGAGAGATCCAGGTGGATTTAGGGAAAGAGATGTTGCTTTCTAAGCGAGAGACCTATCATTTATATGGAGGTCATCGGGGGGCAGGAAAATCTACAGAATTGTTCCGATTGAAGCAATATTTGGAACAAAATAACTTCTATGTGGTGTATTTTGCCGCAGATGAAGAAGATGTGGATTCCGAAGATACTCAATATACTGATATTCTGCTGGCCTGTACTCGCCATTTGCTCGAAGACCTCAAGGACAGTGCTAATCCCAGGCCGTTGCTGAACTGGCTGAAAAGCCGCTGGCAAGAGTTAAAAGATTTGGCTCTGACTGAAATAGCATTTGATGGACTAAGTGTAGAAGCACAAATTTCTCAGTATGGCAAACTAACTGCTAACTTAAGAGCTGTACCAACCTTGCGTCAACAGATTCGACAAAAAATTAATCCCCACACGGTTACTCTACTAAAGGCGTTGAATCAGTTTATTACAGAAGCCAAACAGAACTTACCAGCTGGATGTACTAAATTAGCAGTGATTGCGGATAATTTAGACCGGATTGTCCCAGTTATCCAAGAGAGTAACCAAACTAATCATGAAGAAATTTTTTTAGACCGTAGTGAACAATTAACGGGATTAAAGTGCCATATTATCTACACAGTTCCGATTTCAATGCTGTACTCCAAGCGAACTAATGATTTGCGAGATATCTATGGTGATGCCCAGGTGTTACCGATGATTATGGTGCGAACTAAAGAGGGTAACCTCTATCAGCCTGGATTCAATAAAGTTAAAGAAGTGATTAGCAAGCGAGTCGGCCAATTTGCTCCCACTCGCTCCCTAGAAACCGATATATTTGAAAGTCCAGAAGCCTTAGAGCGCTTGTGTCTGATGAGTGGAGGTCATGTGCGGAATTTGCTATTATTAATCCAAACCGCCATTGCTCGCACCGAAACCTTACCCATTTCCCTCAGAGCAGTGCAACGATCCATTACTGATGCACGAGATACCTATCGCCGAACGGTTCAGGATGGACAATGGTCGGTTTTAGCTGATGTTTACCGCTCCAAGCAGATACACAATAATGACCAGTATCGTCAGTTATTATTTAATCGCTGTTTGTTAGAGTATCAATACTTTGATGATGAAGGAGAAAGACAGTGTTGGTACGATGTTCATCCCCTGATTAAAGGGATTCGGGAATTTAAAGACGCCTATGCTCAACTAGACTCACAGCAGTAAGGTAGCCAAAAGGCAGGTGGGTAAATCTCCCTATCTCCCCACACTCTTCCCCCGACTCCCGACTCCCGACTCCCGACTCCCGACTCCCGACTCCCGACTCCCTATTCCCGACTCCCGACTCCCTGCTCCCTTACAACTAATGGTAAACTTTACTGATGCGGACGAGGATTTACCTCCAGCGAGTCCAGAAGAACAATACCAAGACTTACTCCGTGCCGTTCGACGCCTTAGAGGGTTTGGATTATTATTTGTCCGTTGTTCTCCCGCAGAAGCAGAGAAGTTGGTTAAGCAGGTTAAGCAGGATTTGCCTCAGAAAACAATAGATGTGTTGCGCTTCGAGGAACCGATTGATAATTTATACGGCATTGTTCAGGATCGCCGCGACAGGGAGCATATCAATGTTTTATTTATCCAAGGTCTAGAATATTCGTTTTATAAGTATGAAGAGACGAAACTTCAGCAGGGATGGGATAACAAAGCAATTTATTCCTATAGTTGGAAAGGGGTTCCTCATATTTTAAATCATCTCAACCAACACAGAGAACGATTTCGAGAGGATTTTAAAATTTGTTTTGTGTTTCTCTTACGGTCATTTTCCCTGAATTACTTTATCCACCGTGCTCCCGACTTTTTTGACTGGCGTTCTGGTCTGTTTGACTTTCCTAGCAAATCAGAGGAGTGTCAACAAGAAGACTTTCAGAATCAGTCTTTGAATCCTGAAGAACGAAGTAAAAAAATTATCGCTATTGAAAAACGCCTGGAAGCACAGCATCAAACTCCTGAAGAGCAAGCTGATTTACTAGTTGAACTAGGAATTATACTGCTTGCTGCCCAAGAGTATGAAGACGCGATCGCTAACTTTGACCAAGCATTGGAATTTAAACCCGATGATTACCAAGTTTGGTACAGCCGGGGGGTTGCCCTATCGATATTAGGACGTTTGGAAGCAGGGATTGATTCCTTTGACCAAGCTTTTAAAATTAAACCGGATTACCACGAAGCTTGCTACAACCGGGGGCTTGCCCTATCGGATTTAGGAAAAAACGAAGCAGCGATTACATCCTATGACCAAGCTGTAAAAATTAAACCGGATCACCATCAAGCTTGGTACAACCGGGGGAATGCTTTACAGAAATTAGGACAAAATAAAGCAGCCATTAAATCCTATGATAAAGCTTTGAAAATTAAACCGCATTACCACCTAGCTTGGAACAACCGGGGGATTGATCTATCGGATTTAGGACGAAAAAAAGCAGCCATTAAATCCTTTGATAAAGCTTTGAAAATTAAACCCGATTACCACCTAGCTTGGTACAACCGGGGAGTTAACCTACAGAAATTAGGACAAAATGAAGCAGCGATTAAATCCTATGATAAAGCTTTGAAAATTAAACCCGATTTTTACCCAGCTTGGTATAACCGGGGGTTTACCTTATTGGCATTAGGACGAAATGAAGCAGCGATTAAATCCTATGATAAAGCTTTGAAAATTAAACCCGATTTTTACCAAGCTTGGAACAACCGGGGGATTGCCTTATGGAAATTAGGACAAAATGAAGCAGCGATTAAATCCTATGATAAAGCTTTGAAAATTAAACCCGATTTTTACCAAGCTTGGAACAACCGAGGGATTGCCCTACCGAAATTAGGAAGAAAGGAAGCAGCGATTGAGTCCTATGACCAAGCTGTGAAACTTAAACCCGATCACCACCAAGCTTGATACAACAAAGCCTGCTTTTATGCCTTACAAGGAAATATAGACTTAGCCCTTGATAAATTGCAACAGGCAATTACTCTCAATCCTGAAGAATATCGAGAGATGGCAAAAACTGACTCAGATTTTGACAGCATTCGCTCAGATCAGCGATTTCAGGGGTTGATTGATATCAAGTCGGGAGTCGGGAGTCCGGAGTCGGGAGTCGGGAGTCGGGAGTCGGAAGTCGGGAGTCGGAAGTAGGGAATAGGGAATCGGGAATAAAAACGTGTCTTAACCTTTACTTCGACTGCTATCAATAGACTTCTTGCAGAAGTCGGGAACAGGGAACAGGGAACAGGGAACAGTGGACAAGAATTGACGCAAACACTATTAGAAAAACACTTTTGCAAGAGGTCTAATTGAGGAAAAGACTATTGCTCCTGTGAAACACCACAATTACATCGCCATTATCAAATCCCTATTACCAATTAACAACTCTAACAATGGGTGTAGAGGAAGAATTGCTAATACCAATATTAAACTATACTCTTGCTCCCCATCTCCCCATCTCCCTATCTCCCTATCTCCCTATATCCCCATA
>NZ_JAAHFV010000126.1:0-16182 GCF_010672755.1 Moorena sp. SIO1F2 | reverse complement strand
TCTAGACGATTATATCTCCATTGAGCATCTGATCCTGGCTTATCTGAAAGATGACCGCTTTGGTAAGTCATTATTCCAGGAGTTTAAACTAGATGAAAATAGGCTTAAACTTACCATTGCTGACATTCGAGGGAATCAGAAAGTGACCGACCAAAATCCAGAGGGCAAATATCTTGCACTGGAAAAATATGGACGTGATCTGACAGAGGCGGCGCGGGAGGGAAAGCTTGACCCAGTTATTGGCCGAGATGATGAAATTCGGCGCACGATTCAAATTCTCTCGCGCCGTACTAAAAATAACCCAGTGCTGATGGGGGAACCTGGTGTTGGGAAAACTGCTATTGCTGAAGGCTTGGCACAACGGATTATAGCGGGTGATGTGCCTCAATCCCTCAAAGACCGACAATTGATTGCTCTGGATATGGGCGCATTGATTGCTGGGGCTAAGTTTCGGGGAGAATTTGAAGAACGCCTGAAAGCGGTACTAAAAGAAGTTACGGATTCCCAAGGCAAAATTATCCTGTTCATTGATGAAATCCATACCGTCGTCGGTGCTGGTGCTTCTCAAGGAGCAATGGATGCGGGAAATTTGCTCAAGCCAATGTTATCTCGGGGTGAATTGCGCTGTATTGGTGCTACTACTCTCGATGAGTACCGCAAGTACATTGAAAAAGATGCAGCACTCGAAAGACGCTTCCAGCAGGTCTATGTTGACCAGCCTAGTGTAGCTGATACTATCTCGATTCTACGAGGTCTCAAAGAAAGGTATGAAGTTCACCACGGGGTTAAAATTGCCGATAGTGCTTTAGTGGCAGCAGCTACTTTGTCTACTCGGTATATTAGCGATCGCTTTTTACCAGACAAAGCCATTGACTTAATGGATGAAGCGGCAGCACGGCTAAAAATGGAAATTACTTCCAAGCCAGAAGAACTCGATGAAATTGACCGCAAAATTATCCAGCTGGAAATGGAACGGTTGTCTTTACAAAAAGAAACTGATCTCGCCTCCATCGAAAGACTGGAAAGACTGGAAAAAGAACTGGCTGATCTAAAAGAAGAACAGCGTACGTTGAATGCCCAGTGGCAATCAGAAAAAGATGTGATTGACCGGATTCAGGGGATTAAGGAAGAGATTGATCGAGTTAATGTAGAAATTCAACAGGCAGAACGGGATTATGACCTCAACCGAGCCGCTAAGCTAAAATACGGCAAGTTAGCCGAGTTGCAAAAATCCCTGGAAACTGTTGAGCAACAGCTAGCCGAGAACCAAACCAGTAGTCAATCCCTGCTGCGGGAAGAAGTTACAGAAGCTGACATTGCGGAAATTATCTCTAAGTGGACTGGAATTCCCATTAGTAAGCTGGTAGAGTCTCAGAAAGAGAAGCTACTGCACCTGGAAGAAGAACTACACAAGCGGGTGATTGGCCAAGAGGAAGCCGTTACTGCTGTTGCCGATGCTATTCAGCGATCGCGTGCTGGATTAGCTGACCCCAATCGTCCCACCGCTAGCTTTATTTTCCTCGGTCCTACCGGTGTGGGTAAGACAGAATTGGCAAAAGCCTTAGCAGCCTATCTGTTTGACACCGAAGAGGCTATGGTGCGAATCGATATGTCCGAGTATATGGAAAAGCATACCGTTTCCCGACTGATTGGTGCTCCTCCAGGCTATGTGGGTTACGAAGAAGGAGGTCAGTTAACCGAATCCATCCGTAGACGTCCCTATGCGGTAATTCTATTTGACGAAATCGAAAAAGCACACCCGGATGTCTTTAATGTCATGCTGCAAATCCTTGATGATGGTCGAGTTACTGATGCTCAAGGGCATACCGTAGATTTCAAGAATAGCGTTATTATCATGACCAGCAATATTGGCTCCCAGTATATTCTGGATGTAGCTGGGGATGACTCCAAGTATGAGGAAATGCGGAGTCGGGTCATGGAAGCGATGCGCTCTAGTTTCCGTCCTGAATTCCTCAATCGGATTGATGAGGTGATTATTTTCCATACCTTGCAAAAACATCAGTTGCGCAATATTGTCCAGCTGCAAACCCTGCGCTTAGAGCAACGGTTAGCAGAGCGCAAGATGTCCCTGAAACTCTCCGATGCAGCTGTTGACTTTTTGGCAGAATTAGGGTATGATCCAGTTTTTGGAGCACGACCCCTGAAGCGAGCTATTCAGCGGGAGTTGGAAACTCCTATTGCTAAGGGAATTCTCAGGAGTGAATTTAATGATGGGGACACTATCTTTGTGGATGTGAACAATGAACGGCTTTCCTTTCAGCGATTGCCTGCTCAGTTGTTGCTCAGTGAGTCCAATTGAAGCGTAGAAAGGTTGAAGGGTATTTTGTGCTAAACCCCTAAGCATTCAGTGATTAGCTATCAGCTGAATGCTTAGGGCAAAAAACACACCCTAACCCTAAAACCTATACCCTGCGCGCAGTGCCATACCACTTCCTTTTGGTACTACTTTTAGTTTCTCCCTATCCAAATACTTATCCAAATCAGTGAGAATTTCCTCAGCTGGAATACTTGATACTATAGCGCCATAGTCATTGACAACCCTAGAGAATTCCTGATTCACCTGATCTTGCAGTTCCGGCATTGCCCTTACTGAGGTTTGTAGTCTCCCTACAGGATGATTACCTGCCTTAATTCCCTTGGCTTTGGCAATAATCCAATTGGACAATAACTCTAATCTCAAAACCGCAAAGATAGGTTCATATCCTTCTCTCGCTTTTTTCTTCAAACCATCCACATCCTTCTGTCCTAGTGTCACCGTATGTTTAATGGTGGTCTTAACTTCAATGGAAAGATTAGGAAAGTAGGGGTGATTCCAACTATCAATATCTACACCTTGAGAGGAATAGTTTTCTACCTGAAAACCCAAGCGACAGAAGGTAATCGCTAGGAAAATCTGGCAAGTTTTACCAAACCCATTATCTTTTCTAGAGCGACTATTCAGGTGTTGTTGAATCTTCGTTAAATGATTGAATGTTGATGCATCCATATTCTTAATTCTACATTCTTAATTCTACATTCTGTTACCCATTAGCCTCGATAGTTGGTCCACGAGTTGGTGTCCACTGTCCCAATCGGTAGAGTTTGTTGGGCTTAGTTAGCTTGAAACTCAGCTGCTCGACGAAATCATCTTCTGAAGTGGCAATAATCAATTGCTTTTTCTCCAATACCTGATCCAACACCTGAGCCAACCGTTCTTTATGGACTGGGTCTAGATTTTGCGACGGGTCATCTAGCACCATGAAACCGATATTATGAGTCAATTGCTCTGAAGTTGCTAGGGCTAGAAATATACTCAAAGCAGCACAATTAATATCACCCTTGTTCAACAGTCGTAAGGCAACTTCTGACTCTCCATATCCCACCGCCATCACTTCATATTTGTCTGGGTCAATCTCAATATCTGGAAAGTCACTGCGATGGGCGAGCTGACGATATATACTAGAAATTGCTGCTCTGGTAGCATCGATTTTTTCTTTAGCTGAGTTTCCTAGCACCTCCTGCACGGCTTCACCAATAGTTAACAATCGGTCACAGAAGGCTTCCAAGTCAGCTTTTGCTGCTTCAACTTCTTTATATTCAGGGCAATCTTGAATCGAAAACAAATTATCCACCTCTTGGCGATAACGAAGGACAGTAATAATCCGTTTAATGTTTTCTAAGTCTTGATCAATGCTATCGATACGCTGATTACTTTGCTCAACTGCGGTGCGAATCCTGGCTAATTCCTGATCTACTTCAGTAATGGCTTGATTGAGCAGAGCCAGAGCGTGAGCCGAGTCATTAATTTCTGTTTCTAAAGCTACTGCGATCGCATTTTTTGCTTGTTGTAATCCCTTATCCTTATCTAATCGTTCCCGTTGCAACCGCTCCAAGGTTTTAATCAGTCTCTGGAACTCCTCTACTGCTGTTTCTAATGCCCGAATCTCCTTCTGAATCGGTTTTAGCTGTAACGCCATGTCTTGCTGCCAGGATTCTAATTCCTGACGCAACTGAACTGGATTAATTGGTGTAGAGCAAACGGGACAATTTTGTGCTTGATATTCCTGTACTGACTTCAGAAATTTCAGGGTTTCGATAATGATACCGGCACGATTGTTGATACTATTTATACTCTCTTGCTTTGCCGGTAACTCTTCTTGTTCAATTTTATTTTTTTTTGCCAAAATTTCTGGTAGCATGCCGTATTGAGCTTCCAGTTGGTGAATCTCGTTTTCTTTTTGGTTGAGTTCCATAACCTTGGTCTCAACATTAGCTTTCAAACGATTTAATTCACTTTGCTGATTCAGCAATTCTTTCTGCCGTTCCCAGTCTGGCTGAGCATTACGTAATTGCTTAATTGCCTCCTTAGCAGCATCTACAAATCGTTCCAAATCATCACTAGTTTGGTATTTTGGTAAAGACGGCACCAGCAATCCATAGTCTTTGGCAAAATTTTCAACTGCATTTTCAACCCCTTGGCAAATAGCTTTTGCTCCATTGAGGGATAGTTGGCTCAGGGGAATATCATGAAAAATTGCTTCTTCTTCCGCTAGACCTAAGTCATTTTCTTTAATCGCTTTTGCTGTCTCAATTTTGCTGATAATCTGACCAAACTCTTGATCAACTTTCTTAAATTCTTCCTGGGCTTTAGCTCGCTTAATTCCATCCAATAGATTGCGCCAATCCGTCAAACCCATGAGGCGATCCAGAGCATTTTTGCGCTCTTTTGGTTCCTGAATCAGTAGCGCACTGATAGTTTCTTGATGTAGGTATACACAACTCATGTAGTCAGACAATTCTACACCCAGTAGCACCCGCAATTCAGCTTCATCTTCATGACACAAACCATTATTAATCTGATAGTAAAACTTGGGATTACCACGACGTTTGCGGTCACTCCTATATACCTTCAGTATTTCCCCATTCCCTTCAAAGATAACTTCGACAGTAGTCTCCCTTGAAGATTGGTTTTTCACTAACCAATTCTTGCGCTCTTCAATTTTAGTAGCACTTTTATTAGCGACATCTTTGCCAAATAGGCACCACTCAATGGCATTCAGGGTACTACTTTTGCCTCCCCCCTGAGCTCCTACAATTAATGTGCAGGCTTGATCAAAGCGAAATTCCCGTTCTCCCGCTTGTTCAGGAAAGCCTCGAAACCCCTTGATCTTGACTGATACCAGTCGATAGTTTTCCATAGACACTCTTCCTCATAGACCAATGGTAGCCATCAGTTTTGTGTAGGCTTTTTTGTAAGCACTTCGATGTTTTTCCAACCGATAACGAGCCATACCAGTCACCGCTTGTGATGAACCGCTATCAAACTCTTTGAGCAATTCCTCACTAAGGGCTATCAACCCTTGCTCATGGTCTGAATCAATGGCTTGATCTTTCAGTTCCTCAAATAATTTAGAATTGTCTTTCATTAGCGTTCGCGTAGCGTGGCCTACGGCCAATCGCATTAATTATTCCTGTAAGCCTATGCGCTACGCCCATAGGCTGATAGCACCTCAAGTAGCCCCTCAAGTAGCGCATAGGCTTACGGTGTTACCGTCAGGAAGAGCAGCGCTATCATAATAGACTATGAGCTGGTTATAAATAACTCAGCACTTAGTACTTACCATTTCGCATTCAGCACTGTTCAACCTAGATCAGCGGATTAACTCTTCTTCTGCTTAGGGGATGAAGCAGGTTTATTTTCCTCTATCCATTCTTCAATCAACTCCAATAAGATATGATTCATGGTGACTCCCTTGAGAGCGCACATAGATTTGAATTTTGCCCGTAAGGATTCAGGCAAAAATAGTTTATAGCTAACTTGTTTTTCTTCTGACACATCTTTTGACAACTTTGACCTCCCAATTATCCTACTAAGGGGTAAACAATTCAATAGGTATTTTAAGTTTTTTGTGTTATTTAGATATTTTGTGTTATTATAACCTTAGGAAACGCAAAGAAGCCAGCGGCACTGAGTCTGCTTAAATCTAGTTCGACCAGACTTTGTCGCCTATGGGCTGGTTAGCGCACTAGCTACAGCAGAGGTTCCCCAGGGATCTCTGCTTAACTCTTTGTAACTCTTACTCGTGCTACTAGCAAACCCAGTCAGGGGTGGTAGCTCAAAGGGAAACTTCTTGGATATCAGCTAAATTGGGTAGTAATTCCGTACTATCGTTACTCAACCTATTCCCGTAACGCTGACAACGCACTGCAAAGGTACAATCACCACATCGACCAAGGGATGCTGCTACTTGAGGAAAAGCTAAACCTTGATCTTGGTAGCCTTGTAGCCACCCAGCCAACTGGGTCAACAACTGAGTCAAATCCTCCCTAGTTTTCTGGTGTTGTGCGCTATTGTAGGTAAATTTAAGACTCTGGGCAGAGGGTTTGGATTTGACAAACCAGTAACTCATGGAAATTTGTTCTGGCCAATAATCGCTAGTTTCCGCTAGGATGTAGAGATACAGGCGTGTTTGCCAGTCTTGGGCTAACCAATCCCGGTTTTTAGGTTGAGGATAGGTCTTCCAATCAAGAATTTGAGCCGAGTCTTCCCCTGCAATCAATAAGTCATAGATCACAGTAAGCAGATAACCTTGAAAATACAGGGTTCGGCAATGTTCGGCTTCCCGGAAGCTTTCAGGCTCTGGGTGGGAAAGTTCTGGTGCGGCATTGACTAAACCAGTGAGCCAGTAGTCGAGTTGGGTATCCTCTTCTACTAAGGATGTGACTGGTAACCCAAGTTCGCGCTGTTGCATTAGTAGGTGAAAGCGGCTTCCCCAAGTAAGACGCTCTTGTTGTTCGGGAGACACGGGTGTTCCCAGTTGGTCAAAGTAAATGTGTTGGAACTTACGGGGACAGGTTTCTAATACGTTCAGCTGTCCTTGGGATAGACGAGTCAGAGGTGCAGGAGGAAACACTGGTCAATGATCTAATCAAGTCTTTGAGACATTGGGTTTGTTTGTGATCTATTAGCTAGTGTAGCGGAAGATATCGAATGCGATCGCAATCCGTTGCCGTTGTTCACCAGACAATGTCCCTCCCCCTTCTCCAATCTGGGTTTCATAGCCCATGGGCAACTGTTTAATAAACTCATCAGCACCTGCCAATCGTGCTGCTTCTATAATCTCGTCTAAACTAGCGGCAGGATGACCTAAGCTAATATTTTCCTTAATCGTTCCACCAAACAAAAACGTATCTTGGTCTACTACTCCCACTTGCGATCGCAAAGACTGTAAGGACAGACTGGTAATATCAAGGCCATCAATCAATACTTTCCCATCTGTGGGTGGATACAATCCCAACACCAATTTATAAATCGTTGTTTTACCTGAACCACTGCGTCCGACTAGGGCTACCATTTGTCCTGGTTTCACTTGAAATTATAGATTTTCCAGTACATTTAAATCACTCTCTGGGTGATAGCGAAAGGTGACGTTATTAAAGGTAATGTTACCCTGAATTGATGGTAACGATTGACGGGCTTGATTCAGCAAATCCTCCTCTGGTTCCGCATCCAACACATCATTAATCCGTTCCATCGCAATTACTACTTTCTGGAATTGATTCCATAACACCGTTAACCGCTTGAAGGGAGTAATAATATTTCCCAACAGCATATTGAATGCCACTAATTGTCCAATGGTTAACTGATTCTGAATCACTAACCACGCTCCATACCACAGGAGGCTTGTGGTTACTACGGCTTCAATAGCATTACTAAAAATTTGCAGACGATTGCTGATAAATTGCCCATCAAAACTTGTCTTAATCTCCTTATTTAATAACTCCTACCAATGCCAACGTACTGTTTGTTATACTGCTGTGGAAACGGTACTTACACCGGAAAGCGCTTCAATTAGATAACTATTTTATTTAGCCGTCGATTGAAATATTTCCCGGTAAATCATTCGTAAAAACGGTGTCGCAATCAATGCTAGCCATAAGAATTGCGGCACAATCACTAAGGCCAATAATGCCATTTTACAGCTGTACCAAACCATCAATCCTACATAGATAAATACTGTTAGTAAATCCAGCAGAATTGATAACGCCTCACCGGTAAGGAACCGCTCAATCTTGCGGTTTTCTTGAACCCGTGATATAATATAACCAACATAGCGGGACTCGAAAAACGAGAGAGGCAACCGCAGTGTATGGCGAATAAATCCTACAATCAGTGCTGCATCTACTTTATTAGCCGTATGGTCTAGTAGATATTGCCGCAACCCCATCATTGCCACTCGAAACAGGCTAAGAGCTGATTTCTAAACAGAACCTTAAACTGTTGCCAGTCGTTTTGTCATCAGGCGAATGAGAGAACCATAAATCATCGCCTCACTCATCTGTGTATACTGTTCATAGTCCGTGACTCAAACGGCGAAATCGATTCAACCACCCGAACGTGCGTTCCACGATTCCTAGCTTTGGCAATATCTCAAACTCCAATGACAAAGCGTTCTATGACTTCTACTTGCACTGACTCACCACACACTTGTTTGACCGCATGGGCAAAATTCTTTCCCGAATACCCGCACAGCCACCCAAACCACTTTCAACTTGGAGAGAGCTTCTTTCGACTCATTAAAAACAACAACAGCTCCCAATCGCTCTGACATGTTTGCTTCGGTCACTAACATTCCCTACAGCAAACCTTGCGAATCTACGACGATATGCCGTTTACGGCCAAAAACCTTCTTGCCACCGTCATAGCCGTAGACATCCCCCTTTTTTCGGTGGTTTTCACCGATTGAGAATCGGCTATCGCCACCGTTGATTGTTCGTCACGTCCTGATTCGGTGAGTAACTGGCCTGGTAACTTGTCATGAATCCCTTGCCATATGCCAAAGCGGTTGCCACTTGCGAAAGTATTTATAGACAGTAGAATAGGGCGGTAAATCATGAGGCAACATTTCCCATTGACAGCCCGTACGTTGCACGTAAAATATCCCGTTCAGAACAATACGAAGATTAACCGTTCTGGGATGACCGAACCCTTTAGGACAAGGGTTTGTAGGGTTCAATGATGCTCCATTCCGCATCACTGAGGTCACGCTCGATAGGTTGGGCGATGGGGGTTAGCAATCTTAGGTAAGCGGCTCATGGAGAAATGCCAGAGGAAGTCAAGGTAATAATCTACTTCGACTACCGCAGTTGTAGTCCATTTCTTTAGACTACCTTTAGAAATCAGCTCTTAGTCATAGGTCATAGAGAAAATATAAAGGATGAACGGTGAAGTATCAAGTATGAAGTATTAAGGGTGAAGTGGAGCGATAGAACCTATGGCTCCTATGTGGATTAGACCCAATTAGCAATCACCAATTACAATCAATGACTAAATGAAACATGGACTTGATGCCTACGCTCACTTGGACTCCCCCATCCACAGTTGGGAACCTCGTGCCAAGCTAATTGCCCTATTGACCCTAATTTTTGCGTTTTCCTTTGTACAGCATTTGATAGTGCTACCAGGGATGGTGGCTCTGACCCTAATTTTTTATCGAGTCTCTCGCCTGCCACTGTCCTTTCTGTTGAATCGGTTGCGCTATCCGGGATTGTTTCTGTTAGGGATCACACTGCTACTCCCCTTCACAGTAGGCACTACCGTGATCATCCAGCTTGGTCCAATCGCCCTGCGACAGGAAGGACTGCTAACCCTAGTGCTGATTGCCACCCGTTTCCTATGTATTCTGACCATTAGTGTGATTTTATTTGGCACCGCACCCTTTTTGACCAACATCAAAGCTATGCGATCGCTTGGTCTGCCCTCACTGGTTGCGGATATGACTCTGTTGTCTTACCGCTATATTGAGCAATTTAGTAACGACCTAGCTAAAATGAAGCGGGCAATGCAGCTGCGAGGTTTTCGTGGCAAAGGACCAAAGCTTTCATGGCAGGAATTTGGACGTCACCCAGTTGCTTGGTTACTGGAATCCTTCGCCCGTAGTTACCGTAACCTTAGAGTTTTAGCGTCCCTAACCGGAACACTTTTGGTGCGCAGTTACCAGCAATCCCAGCAAGTCTATAAAGCGATGATTTTACGAGGGTATAGTAACACCTCTAAATTTATGGTTTCTGAGAGTTCTGGTGTGACAATAGGGAGTAGAACACAGAGCTTTTCATTACCGCTTCCTAGGGAAAAGCGTATGGGGTCTAGTATAAACACTGCTGGTTTCCACCACTACATTGCTTTGGGACTCACTAGCTTGATTTCAATAGGATTTGTGATCGCAGAAATTCTCTTAACAGAAGCGTAAACAACTCGCCGCTAACTCACAACGCGAGTATAGCGGGAGCTTTAAAGCTCAAAGTTTACCAGTCTAAGCCTTTAGAGGGCTACGTTATTTTTAAGAGTTAAAGTTCCTACCTAGGGATGCGTAGCTAGTCCCCAGCTCTAGAACCCGGTCGTTAAACAGGTGTAGTTGAGTTAAGCCAGTGCGATTGGGAAAGTACCGAGAAATAACATTGACTAAGCTAACTTTACCCTGGCAACAGGAGGAAACACAATTATGCGTGTCTTTGTATTAAACAAAAATCGACAACCACTAGATCCATGTAGACCGGCAAGAGCCAGGATTTTATTATCAACTGGCAAGGCAAAGGTCTATCGCCGTTACCCATTCACTATAATCTTGACTGAGGAAATAATAGATCCAGTAACTCACGATCACAAAATCAAAATAGATCCTGGAGCAAAAACAAGCGGTTTTGCTATTGTTCAAGGAGAACGAGTGGTCTGGGGAGCCGAACTTATACATAGGGGTTTCCAGATCCGAGATTCTTTGACTTCTCGTAGGCAGCTAAGACGCAGCCGACGTAATCGCAAGACTCGATACCGCAAGCCCAGGTTTCTTAATAGAACCAGACCAAAAGGTTGGCTAGCTCCTAGCTTGATGTCTAGAGTTCAAAATATTGAAACTTGGACTAAGAAACTGATTAAATTATGTCCGGTCGCAGGCATTTCTCAAGAATTGGTTAAATTTGATACTCAAAAACTAGAAAACCCTGAAATATCTGGAATTGAGTATCAACAGGGCACACTTTACGGTTATGAACTTCGAGAATATTTACTCGAAAAATGGAATCGTAAATGTGCTTATTGTGGGACAACAGGAACTCAATTAGAAATTGAGCACATTAAACCCAAGTCCAAAGGTGGTTCTGATCGAGTTTCTAATTTAGCGATTGCATGTCACCCATGTAACCAGGCGAAATCTAATCAAGACATTGAACTTTTCTTGTCTAACAAGCCTAGTATCCTGAAACGCATACTGAGTAAAGCTAAACGCCCTCTGGCTGATGCGGCTTGTGTTAATTCAACCCGATGGAAGTTGTACCACGATCTCAAGTCAACAGGGCTACCTGTTGAAGTAGGTAGTGGCGGATTAACCAAATTCAATAGGTGTCGTCAAAATCTTCCGAAAACTCATTGGTTGGATGCGGCAAATGTCGGGAAAGTCGAAACATTGATTATCGAAGTAACCAATCCTTTGATAATAACCGCCAAAGGACATGGCACTCGTCAAATCTGTAGAACTAACAAATATGGCTTTCCCACTCGTCATTGCTCCAGAATCAAGTTTCATAAAGGTTTTCAGACAGGCGATATTGTTCGTGCCGTAGTCACCAAAGGCAAAAAAATCGGCACCTATGTCGGACGAGTCGCAACTAGAAAGTCAGGGTCTTTCAATATCTCAACTAAATCAGGATTAGTAGAGGGTATCAGTCACAAGTATTGTCAATTTATTCACAGAAAAGATGGTTATGCTTATACGACTTAGATCCTGTCCTCCCTTTCCTGAGTGCCATATAAACACCTGGGGGAACCCCAGGTGTTTATATGGCACGTCTCACCGCGTGCGTCAAAGATTATAGGCGGAGTCTCCAAGGAGGCGGACAGATGACCGAAGCGAATTCAGACTGATCAATGATGAATAATTCATGGTCATCAAATCAAGGTAATATTGATTCCGGTTAACGACTTATAAGTTTAGGGTTTGGGTTGGTGTTTTGTTAATTTAAATTTAAGAAAATTAACACTTAAATTAACACTTAACAAAATTCGCTCACCCCGACTATAAGTGATTAGCCGTAATTAATATGGCTGCTGAATTTATCCTAGCCTACACCGAACGCTATCATGCGAAACGACTTCATCCTTGGCCTTAAGGCCGTAGGCCACGCTCCGCGAACGGCCACGCTACGCGAACAGACTTCATCCTTCAGACTTTTACCGTGAAACAGCAAAAACAAGAATTGTTTTACCGAGAAGATTACATTGAACCGTATCAGTCACCTACTTCGTTACACTACGTCCTTGCCATTGATAGTCTGTATTTTTCCTACCCAGACCAACCGGATAGTTTACGCAATATAAATCTCACCATTAAGCCAGGGGAACGGGTGGGTTTGATTGGTCCGAATGGTGCTGGTAAAACTACCCTATTTCTAACCATCTGCGGCATTTTAAAACCAACTAGGGCAAGAGTGATGCTGTTATTTGGCAAACCCGTGGTCGCGGGTGAGTTTCGCCCAGAAATTGGTCTGGTGTTTCAGAATCCCGATGACCAGTTATTTTCCCCTTCGGTCTGGGATGACGTAGCCTTTGGACCAGAGAATATGGGGTTACCAGCGGTTGAGGTTGAACAGCGAGTTCAAGAAGCCCTATCCCTGACGGGTGTGGAACACTTAGCGGGTCGAGTTCCCCACAACCTGTCTGGGGGTCAGAAGTGTATGGTAGCGATCGCAGGGGTTTTAGCCATGGCTCCATCCCTAGTGCTTTACGATGAACCCAGTGCGAATCTTGACCTTCGTTCCCGGCGTCGCTTGATTAGCTTTTTGAAACGCTCCGAGGAGACAATACTGATTTCCTCCCATGACCTAGAACTGATTTTAGAAGTATGCGATCGCGTTTTGCTACTTGACGAAGGACAAATTATTGCTGACGGTCATCCTCAACAGGTGATGGCTAATCAGCAGCTGATGGAGGCTCATGGTTTGGAAAAGCCTCACTCTATAGTGTCGGTTATCGGTAACCCTTGAAAACCTATTCGTTGGCGGTTGACTGTTCACTGTTAACCGTCAACAATGATTAACTGGCTCAGGATGGTGCTGGAGTACATCAATTACCTTCCCCACTGAAAAACTGCTGCGCCCCAAGTCAATCCTGCACCAAAGCCGGAGGTAGCTATAATATCTCCTGATTTAATTTTCTCAAGCCGCACTGCTTGATCCAACACTAGAGGTATAGAAGCCGCTGAGGTATTACCATATTGGGCGAGATTACTTAAAACCTTGTGGTTAGGAATCTTCAGACGTTGGGCAACTCCATCAAGAATCCGCTGATTAGCTTGATGCAAGACCAGCCAATCCACCTGTTCAGTGCTGATATCAGCTCGAAATAATGCTTTTTCAATCACTTCTGGTACCTTTTGCACGGCAAAGCGATAAACCTCTTTACCACTCATGGTAATGGGCTGATAAGTGCCTTTAGCAACAGTCAAGCCCTTGACAATTTCCTGCTGTTGTGATTTGTAGGCTAACTGAAGACAGCTATTTTGGGTACCATCACTACACAGTGCAAATCCCAGTAAGCGATCGGATTGATTTGCCTGCAAAACTACAGCCCCAGCACCATCTCCAAATAGTACACAAGTACTTCTGTCTGACCAATCCACCCACCTTGAGAGAATATCGGCACCAATTAGTAAGACATTTTGGTAAAGGCCAGTGCGGATAAATTGGGACGCTGTAGCCAGTCCAAAGACGAACCCAGAGCAGGCTGCGGTTATATCAAAGGCAACTGCTTTTGATGCTCCCAGGAGTGCCTGAACTTGATTAGCACTGCCAAACAAATCATCCGGGGTTGAGGTGGCTAGGATAATCAGATCTAGGTCTTCAGGAGCAATTCCAGCCATAGCGATCGCATTCTTTGCTGCCCCAGTAGCCATCTCACTTAGACTTCCTTGTGCATGCACCAGATGCCGTTGCCGAATTCCGGTACGGCTGGTAATCCACTCATCCGATGTATCAACCATCTGGCTTAGTTGATGGTTATCGAGGGTAACCTCTGACGCTGCGGAACCGCTTCCGGTAATAGCAATGCCTGTTCCTAGTTGATTCAAGGCTCTTCTCCATCAGTTGCATCCCATGTTTTTCTCTTCCCAAGTTCGCTGCTTAGGGAGAAGGCGGAAAGACTGGTCATTGGTCAATCTTGCCATCACAGCCACTGTGAACTAAACTACACAAGCCTTACACGGTTATGGTGTGGGGCTTGTGCCACGCTCAAGCTAAAAATTTCCTAGTTTAACGAAACCCTAGAGATTATTAGGTGGATTTTCTCCATAACGTTATCGGTTAAATAGCATAATTTGTTGCTAAAGCTACCGGAGTTTACCTAATGGCTATAAGCATGAGTTTAACACCAGACTTGATCAGCTACTAAAAATTTAGTCCGCATTTTGTCATGATCGCTTTTTGTTGACATTTTCAAGAATAACGGTTATACGCAAACTGTCAACCGTCAACCCTCAACCCTCAACAAAAAACAGTTGCAAAAAAAAACAGTTGCGCTAATGGTGGCCTTGAAATACCGCTCAGCCTATCATGCCTTACTCCTCACTGCTGGAATTGCTAGCCACTGATTCCTTAGAGCTTTTGAAGTGATTGGCTTTAATCCGCTCTATTACTCGGTGATCAATGGCTTCTTGAGCCAACCGAATCGCGTTAAAAATTGATGGGGCTTGGGAGCTACCGTGACTAATAATACAAATTCCTGCCACCCCTAAGAGTAGGGCACCGCCATGTTCTGCATGATCCATACGCTGCTTAATCCGCTTCAAGTTGGGTTTTAACAACGCTGTACCTAGCTGACCTTGTATCCCTTGAGGCAGTTCTTCTCGGATAATTTGCAGCATCACCTCCCCTACAGCTTCGGCAAATTTGAGCAGTATATTGCCCACAAAGCCATCGCACACAATTACATCAAACTGACCTGAGAGTACATCTCTACCCTCAGCATTGCCTATAAAGTTTATTCTGGGATTTTTTTGTAGCAGTTGATGAGTGCGGATGGCCAAATCATTGCCTTTACACTCTTCCTCACCAATGTTTAGCAGTCCTACCTTAGGATCTTCGATGCCTAAGACATACTTGCTATATACTGACCCCATGATGGCAAACTGCTCTAGATATTTAGGGCGACAATCTACAATTGCCCCCACGTCCAATATAATCACTGGCTTGCCAGCCATGATGCTAGGAAACACTGCGCCAATTGCGGGACGGTCAATCCCTGGCAGACGCCCTAAGCGCAATAGAGCCGCTGCCATGGCTGCCCCAGAGTGACCAGCACAGACTACAGCGTCAGCACGTCCTTGCTTGACTAAGTCCATGGCTACGTTAATAGAAGCCTTGGGCTTACGCTTCAAGGTCACCAAGGGTTCTTCATCCATGGCAACGACACCATCAGCAGCTACAATTTCTATCTGACTTGATCCGTGGTGTTGGGCAATAGAGGATCTAATTTGCTCAGGATCCCCTACCAACAATACCTCTACCCCTAACTCAGCTTGTGCTCTAATAGCTCCAGCAACTATTTCATGGGGGGCATAATCCCCGCCCATAGCGTCTATTGCGATTCGTGCGCTAGTCGATGCCATTGCTCAAAGTTTATAGAAACCTTCCACATCTTACCAGAACCATTACCTGGAATAGTAAACAATGTGATCAGTTTAACTTGAGGTTTGGGAACCGAAAGGCTTGCATGGTGACATGTTCTCAACAGAACTGTTCAGTAGCAGCATTCAGTATGTGACATACTCCCACACTGACTCGTTGAGTTCAGTGTGGGCTTCTTGCCAACTCCACCTATCGGTATCGGCTTTCGCCGACGCTGCGCGAACGGATACTCGGCAAGCTTTATTAACGATACAGGATGCCCCTCCGCACGCCTTACAATACAGAAAAGTTCGATTTTAAAGCACGTAGGTGGCGGTTAGCTCTTAATTTGTCTTCCCTACTACTTTCATTATAGACGATCTCAAAACTATGAAAGATCCTGTCCGCGATTCATCCCGGAGATGAAACCTTAGAATAGGGCAGCCTTAATCATAAAGTTTTAACCCTTTTACGCATAGCCGACCAACCATAAAGGCTGCCCTATTCTTGCGGTAACTTCGTTCCCACACT